>CAZQDO010000068.1:2413-7971 GCA_964592085.1 uncultured Anaerolineae bacterium
TGATCCTTAGTCTGGTGGCTGGCCTGGGAGAGTTGAGCGTCTTCCGCACCCACATCGCCCTGCCCATGATTGCGACGCTCATTGCCACCCTGGCCTACGACCTGTTCTTCCTGTTTCTGCTGTATGCACAGGGCTGTTCGATAGTCTGGACAGACAGCCTGACCAAGGTCATGCTGCCCTCTACGCTGCTCAACGTGCTGCTCTCACCTTTCGTTTACAAAGCCCTGTATTGGCTCCACCGTAGGACAGGGCCAGAGGAGATGGCATGGTAGGATGTCGAGAAGTCATGGTAGACTTAATTTGAAACCTGAAAAAGCTGGGGGGCAATGAGAGACAAGAATGGCTTTGAGAGTCTACCCTACATAGGGGGCAGCCCAAACAGCCCTGAATGGCGAGCAAGACGAGATGAGCTATTCGAAAAGCGAGGCGGCAAGTGTGAACATTGCGGCCGCACCCTTGGTGTCCCCAATAGCAACTGGCTGCTACACCATAAGGACAACGATCCCAAAAATAACTCCGACGATAACCTAGAAATCCTATGTAAGTCTTGCCACCTCAATGCCCACCCTGACTTGGCCTGGTCCGTGAAGCACAAGCCCCTTGGCTTTGAGCTTGCCTCTGCACTAGGGTTTCATGACGCCGTTCTCTTAGAAGCTGGAGAATACCTGGAGTACTGCTTTTCCCACGGATATGAGCCCAAATGGTATAAACTGGAACGAGTGGGGATAAAACACGAAGAAACAGACGATGGAGTAGTTCTAACACTTGGGGATGAGAAATGTTGGGTCCGGAGGCATGAGAGGGGCCAAGGGGACTTATGAGAATGTCCCTTCACAAAAGGGGGAATCTTGCTTAATAGACTTGAGAAGTTATTTGGCACGCTGGCGATTGGTGGTTTGGTCATCGTCGTGCTCGGGATAGCTGGCAGCCTTATTGTTGGGACTTCGTCAGGAAGTGCACCCTCTTCCGTGATTGGCTTAATCGGGTTCCTAGCTTTTCTGGGTTTTGGTACATTATGGTTTGCTTGCTGGGCGCTCGGCAAGCTGTGGAAATAATGAGCAAGTAGCAATAGAGATAGTAGATTTTCTGTTTGGAAACTATGACATCATTGAGGAAAGGATGAACCCACTACCTGATCTCAAAGTCAAAAGAAGACTCTGGGCTTTTCGTGGCATCGTCATCCTGGTCTTCCTGATCTTTGCCCTCCAAATGTGGCGGCTGCAAATCGTCGAGGGCGAGTACTATCGGATGTTAGCCGACCGCAACCGCTTCCGCCTGGTGCCCATCGAAGCCGCCCGCGGCGTTATCTACGACCGCTACGAGCGTATCCTGGTACGGAATATCCCCAGCTTCACCGTCACCATCATTCCAGCCTATTTGCCAGAGGATGAGCAGGAGGAAATGGCCGTCTTCTCCCGGCTGTCGGCCCTGCTTGAGATTCCCGTCAGCACGGCGACGGCTTCCGCCCCCCCCCTTCATCCCCCTCCCAATTGGGGGAGAGAGGGGGAGGAACAAGGTCTCAAAGAAATGGTGGACGAGGCGCGCGAGACGGCTCCGTATCGCGCCCTCACCCTCAAGACCAATGTAGACCGCGACATTGTCTTCACCATCGAAGAGGAGCATCTGGACCTGCCCGGCGTGCTCATCGAGATAGACCCCATCCGTCAATATCCCAGCGGGGCACTGGTTTCCCACATCATCGGCTACATGGGGCATATCCCTGGCGAACAGGCAGACATCTACGCCGACCTGGGCTATGACTCCAACGACAAGGTGGGACTGACTGGCGTGGAGCTAACTTTCGAGGAGGAGTTGCGCGGCAGCAAGGGGTACAAATATAGCGAGGTAGACGTGGCCGGGCGCGAGGTCAGAGCAGTGGGAGACCCCCAACCTTCTCAGCCAGGCCACAACCTGATCCTGACCATTGACCTGGACCTACAGGAATTCACGGAGGACGCCCTGCGCCAGGGCATGGAAGAAGCCGAGGCCTACTACGGCGAAGCCAGTCGAGTCGAAAGCGGCGTGGCCATCGTCATGAATCCCCAAACCGGCGAGATCCTGAGCTTCGTCTCTCTCCCCAGTTATGACAACAACCTATTTGCCAGTGGCATTTCCCAGGAAGATTGGGCCGGGCTGACCGAAGATCCCGGTAAGCCTTTGGTCAACCACGCCATCAGCGGCCAATACCCGCCGGGCTCTACTTTCAAGATCATCCCTGCCGCTGCTGCTCTGGAAGAGGGGGTCATCAACAACAGGACGACCCTGAATTGTGAGGGCACCCTCTGGCTGCCCAACAAGTACTACCCAGACGACCCTGAGTTGGCCCAACCATTCTACTGCTGGATCCACGAGTATGATCGAGGCCATGGTCGGCTTAACATCATTCAAGGCATTGCACACTCTTGTGACATCTTCTTCTATCAAGTAGCAGGAGGCTACAAAGAGTTCGAGGGCTTAGGATTGGAACGATTGGCCGAATATGCTCACGCCTTTGGACTGGGCCAACCGACGGGCATAGATCTGTCGGGGGAGGAGTCTGGCTTAGTGCCCACCCAAAAGTGGAAGCGGCTGAACTATTCCGAGAGCTGGGTCACGGGCGACACTTACAACTTAGCCATCGGTCAGGGCTTCATCCTGGTCACTCCCTTGCAACTCCTGAACGCCGCCGCAGCGGTGGCCAACGGGGGGACGCTCTATCGGCCCCAGATTGTCTACCAGGTGACCGACGCAGATGGCCAGGTGGTCCGGCCTTTCCCCCCAGAGGTGCTCGGCCAGGTCCCCGTTTCGGAGGAGAACCTGGCCCTGGTTCGCGAGGGACTGCGGGCGGCTGTTGAGTGGGGCACCGGCTGGGGGGCCAACATAGAAGGGGTGGCAGTGGCAGGCAAGACGGGCACCGCCGAGTACCCTGGCCCTCCCGTTGACGATGAAGGACACCTGCCCACTCACGCCTGGTTCACGGCCTTCGCGCCTGTCGAGGATCCGGAGATCGCCCTGGTGGTCTTCGTCGCTGGTGGTGGCGATGGAGACGCCACCGCTGTGCCCATCGCCACCGACATCCTGCGCTACTATTTCGATGTACCTGAACCGCAGCCCACGCCAACCCCGCAATCTGACTCACCGGAGTAAAGCCATCGTGACATCAGAACAACACTCTGCCACCCCTTCACGCATCTTGACCATAGCGCTAGTTGTACTGGTCGCCAGTGCTCTTCTGGCGACTTCGCTGGTGGCCATCATATTCTATTCCGACCGTAAGGACAGCGAAGTCGCCGCCATGAGAGCAGAGATAGAGGCTCTTAAACAAAGACAAGAACTCACCCAACGAAACATCGTCACCCTCACCGTCAACGTCGCCACGCTCATGATGGACATGGAGTCCCTTCGACGAGATCAGATGAGCATCTACTCGGAAATCGAGGACCTGGCCAGCGAGATGGAATCGTTGAACAATGCGAGGCTAGAGGAGACTTCTTCGACGGAACTCAGCACGAACCCTTCGGTAGAGGTGAGGCTGGATGTGCCGCGTTACAAACAGACTCATAGCCTCACGTGCGAATCTTCGGCCGCTTCGATGGTGGCCAACTTCTATGGGGTTCCCTTAAGCGAGGAGGAAATCAGCGAAGCGCTGCCGGGAAACGAAAACCCCAACCTGGGCTTCAGAGGTAGGCTGGACGGCGTCCCCGGCGGTCTAACGGACTACGGAGTGTATGCCGAGCCTATTAGAGAAATCCTGGAAGCGAACGGCCTGGAAGCCACTTACGTAGAGGGTGGTTTGGAGGGGATAAAGAAAGCGCTGAACAAGGAGCATCCGGTCATAGCCTGGGTAACCTACCGGCTTCGGGTGCAACAGCCAGTGGAAATCACGCTGAGCACAGGGCAAGAAGTGAAAATGGTCAATTACGAGCATACAGTGGTCGTGACGGGCTACAACGAGGAGGGCTTCTGGGTAAACGACCCATTTGACGGATGGGAGTATTTTTACAAGAGCGCCAACTTTGCCCGAGCTTTCGAATACCTGGACAACATGGCCCTCGAAGTAGCCCCCTGAGAATTTGGATATTGGATATTGGATATTGGATATTGGGCTTTGGATGTTGGTTTTTTGTACTGGGGGAAGGTCTGGCTCTGGGCGCTTTCGCCAGCCGTTTCCTGGCAGAAAACTTCTACCGCGCCCTGCCGGGACTCAACGCCCTACCCCAGACCGTTCTCCCGTCGCTGGCTATCGCGCTTGCCCTCCTCGCTTTTTGGCGTCTCTATTCCGCAGCCCTCGCTCGACGAGACAAGGTGCCATTGGCCCAAGCCCTCGCCGATGACGCCCTCACCTACACCCCTCTCTTTCTGCTACTCCTCTACCTGGCCCAAAGGGAAGTGAACCCTCTGCAAGCTAAGGTGCTGCTAGGCGGCTCCCTCCTTCTCGTTACTACCTTCAAACTCAAAGCCTTGCTTAGGACTGGAGATTGGAATTCTGGATTGGTCATTGATCATTGGTCATTGGTCGTTGGATTAGTTCTATTCACCCTGACCTTCGTCGTCCACCTGAGCACCCTCTCGCCCACACTGGGCGAAGCCGACAGCTTCGAATTCCAGGTGGTTTCCTACACCCTGGAGGTTGCTCACCCCACCGGCTATCCCCTGTACACTCTTCTAGGGAAGCTCTTCACTCTGTTGCCCATTGGCAATGTCGCCTATCGGGTCAACCTCATCTCTCCCATCTTCGCTAGTCTGGCCGTCGTCTGCCTCTATCTTTGTCTGGTGCATCTGACCAGGCATCGAGCCATCAGCCTGTTAGCGGCCCTGACCTTCGCCTTCTCGCGCACCTTCTGGTCTCAGGCAGTAATCGCGGAAGTGTATACGCTCAATGCGTTCTTCGTGGCTCTGGTATTCTATCTACTCTTGAGGAGAATCAGCAAATCAACAAATCAGCAAACCCATGGCGAGCCCAGCCGAACCATCAACAAAATCGCTTTCGTCTACGGCCTTAGCCTGACCAACCACCTCACCATGGCCCTCCTGGCTCCGGCTATAGCCATCTACGGCCTGCTGACCAGGTGCCGTTTTTCCACTAACCTGAAGAGACCTGCTCAGGAGGATGAAGACTCACCCTCCCCTAACCCCTCCCTCCCAGGGAGGGGAACTCAGCCTCCTCCCCCTGGCAGGGGGAGGCCGGGAGGGGGTGGATTCCGCAACACGGGAGACTCACCCTCCCTTAGCCCCTCCCTCCCAGAGAGGGGAAACGTGCTTCGGCCAGCAGCCGCACTTGCTGAACGCTTACCCCTGAAAAATGTGCTGACCGCTGCTGGCCTCTTCCTGCTGGGCCTGTCGGTCTACCTCTACATCCCCTTGCGCTGGCCGGCCCTCCATGATGGCCGCTCCATGGCTCTGAGCGAGTTTGTCAACTGGGTGCTGGGTAGACGCTTCGGCGGCGCGCTCCACTGGGACGCCTGGCTGAAAGACCCGGAGCGCTACCTCATCCTCGGCCGCCTGATGCTGGAGCAGTACGGTTGGGTCGGCCTGGTCCTGGGGCTGATGATGACCGTGTTCACGATCATCGTCCTGCA
>CAZQDO010000068.1:7981-16678 GCA_964592085.1 uncultured Anaerolineae bacterium
GGGCTAGTGGGCCTGGTCTGGCTGCTCATCAAAAAGCGAAGGGAGGCCGCTCTTTTGCTAGTTGCTTATGTCGCCTACTTCCTCTACGGCCTCAACTACTACGTGCCCGACATCTCGGCCTTCATCATCCCTGCCCACCTCATTTTTGCCTTATGGATCGGGGTGGGACTTCACATGGCAAATCAGCAAATCAGCAAATCGGCAAGTAAACACATTCGCTCCTTTGCTCCCCTGCTCTTCTGCTCCCTTGCAGCCCTCCTACCTCTCAACCTCCTCTGGACCAACTTCCCTCAGGTGGACATGAGCCAGCACGGATGGGAAGCCTACCGATGGGGTCAATACGTCCTGGGGCTGGACTTGTCCCAGGGAGCCGCGATCCTGGCCGACAGCGAGAAAATAGCGCCTCTCTACTACCTCCAGCGCGTGGAGGGGATACGGCCCGATCTCGACATCATCGTCATGGGCGACGAAGCAGGCTATCGTCAGCAGTTGGAGGCCCGCCTGGCTCAAGGTCAATCCGTCTACCTGGCTCGCTATCTGCCGGGCCTGGAGGGGCGATTTTACCTGCGCTCCCTGGGCCCCCTGGTGGAGGTGGGCACGGCACCCCTCACGTCAACAGCCCTAAGTCCTATGTCCGACGCCCTGGGCTCCGATAGCTTTGGACAGAACATTCACCTGTTGGGCTATGCCGCTTCGCTAAACGCGCATTCTCTGGCCATCCAGCCCCCGGACTACCTGCGCCTAAGCCTGTTTTGGCAAGCTGTGGACAAAATAGACACCAACTATCACGTGCGCCTGCGTCTGGTCAGCGAGAGCGGTCACATCTGGCTTGAGGAAGAGGGGCGTCATCCCGTCAACGGCTACTACCCAACGGTGGCCTGGCACCCTGGGGAGGTCGTCCCCGACTTCCACGAGTTGGCTATCAGCAAGGCCATCCCGCCTGGCACCTACAGGCTGGAGGTGAGCCTTTTCCCGCCTTTCAGCCAGGAGAACGTTTGGGACACTCAGGTCGGTCGGGTTCACATCCTGGAGGGAGAGGGCTGGGAATCTCCAAAGGGAGGCAACCGCGGGTTGCACGCCATCTCTTATCCCCTGCGGGCCACTTTCAATGAGGAACTGATCCTGCTGGGCTACGACCGGCCCAGCTTCGTCCGCCCCAACGGACAGGCAACTCTGACCCTCTACTGGCAGAGACTTCGCCAAGGGACAGAGGACTACAACGTCGCCTTGCAACTGCTGGATGAGGCTGGGAACGTGTTCTGGCAGGCGGACACGCCGCCCCTCTTCGGCGAGTATCCCACTTCGCACTGGGGAGTGGGCCAGATCGTGCAGACCAGCCACGCCCTGGCCATGCCTGCAACCACAGGCGAGGTCGGTTTGCGGGTGGGGCTAAGCCACAATGCAGGCGAGATGCTGCCGGTGAGGAGCCGCTGGCTGGCTTCCCTGAGCGAGTGGTGCTCCTTGCAGCCCATTCAGGTGCAGAGCGCCCTCGTGAGCGCCGGCTCCGCCATCAACTTCGACAACCAAATCCTGCTCTTAGGATACGATCTAGATCAACAACAGCTTCGCCCCGGCGAGACCCTGGAGCTGTCCTTGACCTGGCAGTGCTTGCAGAGGATGGCTGAGGACTACACCGTTTTCGTCCACATCCTTGATGAACAGCAACAGATCTGGGGGCAGGAGGACATCGGGCCGGTCCACGGCACCCATCCCACCAGCCAGTGGAAGGAGGGCGAGATCATCGAAGACATTCACTCAGTGCCCCTATCCTACGAGGCGCCTCCAGGTGAATACCAGATCGAGGTGGGATTCTATCTCCTCTCCACCATGGCCCGCCTGCCAGTGCTAGACGAGGAGATGAGAGTGGTTGACGACAAGGTGATCATCGAAATGACCAATGACCAATGAGCCAATGACCAAAGGCTACCAGACCAAGGGCCATCCGACCATGAGGAGAAACCAAAGATGAACTTCGAACTCACAGAGGAACAGCAAATGATCCGCAAGATGGTGCGGGATTTCGCCGAAAAGGAAATCGTGCCCATCGCCCAGGAGACAGACGAGACAGGGGAGTTCCCATGGGAGACCATCCGCAAAATGGCCCGTCTGGGCCTATTGGGTCTTCCCATCCCTGAGGAGTACGGCGGGGCAGGGGCCGACAACGTCAGCCTCGCCATCGCCCTGGAGGAAATCGCCCGTGCCTGCGGCTCCACCGCCATCACCCTGGACGCCCACACGTCTTTGGCCTCCGAGCCTATCTACCTCTTCGGCACCGAGGAACAGAAGCGGAAGTACCTCGTCCCCCTGGCCAGGGGTGAGAAGCTGGGCGCCTTCGGCCTGACGGAGCCGGAAGCGGGTTCCGACGCGGGAGCGACCAAGACTCGGGCTGTGCTGGACGGCGACCAGTGGGTCATCAACGGCCAAAAGATCTTCATCACCAACGGCTCCATAGCTGACGTAGTGGTCATCACCGCCATGACCAACCCGGAAAAGGGCACCCGAGGCATCAGCAGTTTCATCGTGGAGAAGGGCACGCCAGGCTTTCGCTCCGGACGCGACGAGGAGAAGATGGGGCTCAAAGGTTCCGTCACCTCTGAGCTTTTCTTCGAGGACTGCCGGGTTCCCAAAGAGAACCTGTTGGGCAAAGAGGGCGAAGGCTTCAAGCAGTTCTTGATCACCCTTGATGCAGGGCGCATCGCCATCGGGGCCATGGCGCTGGGATTGGCCCAGGCCGCCTTCGAGAAAGCCACTGCCTACTCCAAGGAGCGAGCGCAGTTCGGCCAGCCCATCGCCAACTTCCAGGCCATCCAGTGGATGCTGGCCGACATAGCCACTGAGATTGACGCCGCCCGGCTGCTGGTCTACCGGGCCGCCTGGCTCAAGGACCAGGGCGTGCGCTTCACCAAAGAGGCAGCCATGGCCAAGCTGTACGCTTCCGAAACCGCGGAACGAGTCTGCTACAAGGCCCTTCAGATCCACGGCGGCTACGGGTACATGAAGGAGTACGACGTCGAACGAATGTACCGCGACCAGCGGCTGTGCACCATCGGCGAGGGGACGAGCGAGATTCAGCGGTTGGTCATCGCCCGGCAGGTGCTGGAGGTGTAGCGACTGCGCAGTTTACAACTTGGGGCAAGAGGTGTATAATTGTGGACAGAGTTAGCAAGGGAGGATTATCATGACAACCTTACACCCTCTCGTTCAACTAGCCAAAGAAACCATCGAAAACTATGTGCGCCAAGGTAGAACCATCCAACCGCCAGAAGAGCTGGCGCCGGAGATGGAGAAGCAAGCCGGTACTTTCGTCTCCATCCACAAGCACGGGATGCTGCGGGGCTGCATCGGCACCATTGAGCCGACTCAACCCAACGTGGCCCAGGAGGTGATCCAGAACGCCATCTCTGCCGCCACCCGCGATCCCCGCTTCCCGCCGGTCACGTCGGAGGAGCTTGCTGACCTGGACATCAAAGTGGACGTCCTCGGCGAGCCTGAGCCGGTGGAGAGCCTGGAGGAGCTGGATCCCAGGCGCTACGGCGTCATCGTGAAAAGCGCCAGGGACTGGCGAAAGGGGCTCCTGCTGCCGGACCTGGAGGGGGTGGACACGGTGGAGTACCAGGTGGACATCGCCCGACGCAAGGCCGGCATCATGCCCGACGAAGCGGTAGAGCTCTACCGCTTCGAGGTGGTGAGATATGCCTGATCGTAGATGCTGGCACTGAAGTGGGCACTACGAACAGCCTGCCATAGATCTAGTCACACTCCAATCGTCAAGAAGAAGGGGGAAAAGAGTGGCTTCAATAGCCTTGAGAGTCAACGGTGAAGAACACGTAGTGGACGTAAGTCCTGACACGCCCTTACTTTGGGTGCTGCGCGACACGCTTGGATTAACTGGAACCAAGTACAGTTGTGGCATAGGGCTGTGTGGCGCTTGCACCGTGCACCTGGATGGCGAAGCGAGCCGATCTTGCGTTGTGCCGGTATCTGAGGTCGGTGACAGAGAGATCACCACCATCGAGGGCCTCTCGCCCGACGGCAGCCACCCATTGCAGCGAGCCTGGATTGCCGAAAATGTGCCGCAGTGCGGGTATTGCCAGCCGGGGCAGATTATGACAGCGGCGACGTTACTGGCCAAGAGCCCAAACCCCAGCGACGCCGACATTGATGCGGCAATGTCGGGCAATCTCTGTCGGTGTGGAACGTACCAACGCATTCGCCGCGCCATCCATCGCGCAGTCGAGGAGGGAGGCCTGGGATGAGCGAAACCCACAATATCAACCGGCGTGAATTCCTGAAAGTTTCTGCGGCCGCCGGCGCTGGCCTGCTGATCAGTGTTTACCTTCCCGGCTGCAAAAGCACGCCCAAGCCAACGACCGAGCCGACGGCCACAGCAGAACCAACAGCTACACCAGAGCCAACCATCACACTGCCACCGACCGCCACACCGCAGCCAACGGCCACACCGCAACCAACGGCCACGGCGGAACCGACCGCCTCGCTGGAGCCCAACATTCACCTCCAGATAGACAACAATGGTCTGGTGACGATCACTGCATTCAGGTCTGAAATGGGGCAAGGAGTTCGGACGGCCATAGCTATGATCGTGGCCGAAGAGCTGGATGCAGATTGGTCAGCCGTACGCATCGAGCAGGCCCCGGCCGATGGGGCCTATGGAGATCAGGTCACAGGTGGTAGTGCGAGCATCTCCAATTACTACACGATTTTACGACGAGCCGGTGCCACCGCATGCCAGATGTTGATCGCTGCGGCTGCGCAAGAATGGGAGGCCGAGCAGGAATCCTGCTACACTGAGAGCGGTTGGGTGGTCCATCGCGACAGTGAGCGGCGACTGGCCTATGGCGAGTTGGTCGCGACAGCCGCTACACTGCCGGTACCCAAATCGAGAGAGGTGCCTCTCAAAGACCCCAAGGACTTCCGTATCATCGGTACACGGATGGGCCATTGGGATACACCCCAAATGCTGGACGGGAGCGCGATTTATGGGATAGACGTCAAGGTTCCCAACATGCTATATGCCACTATTGCCCGTTCCCCCGTGTTCGGCGGGACAGCGGTCAGTTTTGACGCAGCCCAGGCCAGGGCTGTTGCAGGGGTGCATGATGTGGTCCAGGTTGACAGCGGCATAGCGGTGGTAGCCGATAGCACGTGGGCGGCTATCCAGGGGCGGAAGGTGTTGGAGATCACCTGGGATGAGGGCAGGAACGCCAACCTGAGCAGTGCCGATATTCGACAGACGCTTGTGGAACGAGCTCCAAAACCAGGCGAAGCTGCTGCCAGTGATGCGACCAAACTGGATGCAGCCTACGATATTCCCTACCTGGCCCACGCCACGATGGAGCCCATGAACTGCACAGCCGACGTGCGTGCGGACAGTTGTGAAGTGTGGGCACCAACGCAGAATCCGCAGGAGGCAAAACGGCGCGCGGTATCAGCCAGTAGGCTACCGTCGGACGCCGTCAAAGTGAACGTCACCTTGATAGGGGGTGGGTTTGGGCGACGCCTCGGAGTGGACTACGTCACTGAGGCCGTGCAAGTTTCCAAAGCAGTTGGAGCACCTGTCCAGGTAGTGTGGACACGTGAAGATGATATACAGCACGACCTGTACCATCCCCTGAGCTACAACTACGTCAGTGCAAATCTGGACGGCCCAGGCCGCCCCGTGGTTCGCTCGTACCAGGCGCAAAACCCCGTCCCGACCGGCTATTGGCGCTCGGTGACCAATGTCCCGGAAGCCTTCGCGTATGAATGCTTCCTGGATGAATTGGCGGCGGCACTCGACAGGGATCCGTATGAGCTCCGCCTGGAACTGCTACCGGAGCGCGCCAGGCCGGTTCTGGAGCTGGCTGCCACCAAAGCTGACTGGGGGGCTCCCCTGCCCGATGGGTGGGGACGGGGCATCGCCTATCACTCAACCTGGAACGTTACGCCTGTGGCTCAAGTGGCCGAGGTCTCTGTGGCCGAAGACGGCACTGTCCGGGTACATCGCGTGGTGTGCGCTGTGGACTGTGGCACCGTGATCAACCCGGACACAGTGGAGGCCCAAATGGAAGGTGGCATTGTGTTTGGCCTGACGGCAGCATTGAAACAGGGGATCACTATCGAAAATGGACGCACGCAACAGAGCAACTTCCACGATTACCCGATATTGCGTTTTGACGAGATGCCGACCATCGAAGTCCACATCGTGCCAAGCGACAGAAATCCCTCGGGCATCGGCGAAATGGGCGTACCGCCCTTTATCCCTGCTGTGGTCAATGCTGTGTTTGCCGCAACAGGCAAGCGCATCAGACGGCTGCCGATTCGGCCGGAAGATCTTCGAGAAGCGTGATGGGCGAAGGTGCCTATCCCCCAACCGTTGAAAAGCAAACACCCCACACTTTTAGCGTGGGGTGTTTTGGTCTACGTAACCGACAACTCAACTATCGTCGCTTTTGTACTGGTGCCCCCCTATCCCCCCCTTGAGCAACTCGATCCCGTGCGGGATGGCCGGTAGAATGGCCTCCAGATCCTCCCGCACCGCCTTGGGGCTGCCGGGCAGGTTGATGATGAGGGTGCGACCCCGGATGCCAGCTACGGCGCGCGAGAGAATGGCGTGAGGCGTGATCTCAAGGCCCCTGGCCCGCATGGTCTCAGCCAGGCCCGGCGCTTCCCGCTCAATGACCGCTCTGGTGGCCTCCGGCGTAACGTCTCGTGGCGCGAAACCCGTCCCACCAGTGGTAAGGATCAGGTCAAGGCCCACCTCGTCGGACCACACCACCAGCGTGCCCTTGATGATGTCGAGCTCATCGGGCACTACCGCCTCCAGTTCCACTTTGGCCCCCAAACGCTCGACGGCCATCTCGCGGAGGAGCGGCCCGCTCAAATCCTCCCGCTCGCCAAGGTAGCTGCTATCGCTGATGGTCAGAATACCCGCAGTGATCATGCCCCCTCCCAAACCCGTCAGTTCGTATATTCGAGATTCGTAGACTCAGGATCCGATCCACGAATTTACGAGTCTACGAATTTACGAACCTGCGAATTCACATCCTCAAAAAGGCGTCGGCGTAGATGACCTTGTTTTCCAGGATTTGGAGAGTCTTGTAGATGGCTACCTGGTCAGGGTCATCCATGTCCACCAGGGACGGATCCAGCTCCTCCATGGCGGCGGTGGCATCGTAGAGGTTGACCAGGAGTTGGCCCACCGGGGTGCTGATGTCCCGTTCCTCAACAATGCGGATCACCTCGTTCTGGGCTTCGTCCAGGGGATCGGCGATGGCCGAGTCGAGCCCGGCAGCCAGGAGCATTACCAGGAAAGTTCGGTTGATCAGGCTGCGGTTTTCGTGCGGCACGCTGTTGGACACGTTGGACAGGCCCACCACGGTCAGGGGCGGCGGATCGCCCAGCACCTTGAACATGCGAATCGCGTTAAGGTCCTCTACGGCGTGCTCTTGCATCCCTTTGACCGTCAGTACCAGTGGATCGAGATAGACGTTCTCCATGGGGACCCCCAGCTCCATGGCCTTGGGCAGAATGACTTCCATGGCCAACTGCACCCGACCGTCGGCCGTGGCGGGGATGGTTTTTTCCATAGCAAGAGCGATGATCTTAGCGCCATACTCTGCTGCCAGAGGCATGGTTGCCTCCAACCGCTCAGGATCGGCCGAGGTGGAGTTGATCATGGCCACGATGCCCAGCTCCTGACAGCGTTTCAGGCCAGCTTCGATGGCCGCCGAGTTGGTGGTGTCCAGGGACAGGGCCGCGTCGGGGACCACCTCATGGATGGCCTCGACCAGCCAGGGCATAACCTCGTGCCCGTCCTTCTTGCGCCGGCCGATGTTGAGGTCTATCATCTGAGCCCCTCCCTCGACCTGTACCCTGGCCAACTCCTGGAGAGGCTTGGCGTCCCTCTCACCTACGGCATTCTTGACCACGTTGGAAATGATCTGAATGTTCTCGCCAATTATGTACACTTTGTCCTCCTATTCTTTCTAATTTCTAGTTTCTAATTCACTATCCTCCAACAGCCTCACCACCGACGGGAAACTGGCCAGATCGGTGTGGGGCAGAAAGAGGGCTTTGGTGAACTCGTCCATGAAAGTGTTGTCGGCCGACAGCTCCAGGTAGGTCATCTTGCTGGCGATGTCCACCACCTCCTGGCGCATGTCGGGGCATAGGAGGGCTGTGTAAGCCCCCAAAGCCGAGGTGTTGCCCAGATACTTGAACCGTTCCCAGGGCATGTCGGGCAGCAACCCAATCTGGATGGCCTTCTCCACGTTGATGTATTGCCCAAAGGCGCCGCCGATGAGCACCTGCTCCACCTCGGCCAACTCCAGGCCCACGCTGCGAGTCAACACCGAGAACCCGGCATAGAAAGCCGCCTTCGCCCGGATCAGGTTGGTGATGTCTACCTCAGTGATCACCACGTCGGCGTCCTTGCGTCGCGTCTCGTCGGCCCAGGCGACCACGTACTCAGGACCGTGTTGACCAATGCGCACCCTCGGCGTGTCCAGGCTACGATTGATCCTGCCGCCCTTATCAATGACCCCGGTTATAAACATCTCCGCCAGCAGCGAGATCATCCCGGAGCCACAAATGCCTCGCGGAGGCACGTCGCCAATGACGCGGCAGGTCGGCTCATAGGTGTTGTTGTTGATCCAGACCTCCTCGATAGCCCCAATGGTGGCCCTCATCCCTGAGTGC
>CAZQDO010000069.1:0-745 GCA_964592085.1 uncultured Anaerolineae bacterium
CTCCAGCGCCTTGACCACGCCCACGGCGCTGGCCCGGTCTTTGAAAGAGGCCGTAGGCTCCCGACCGTCATCTTTGACCCAGAGATGCTTGAGGCCCAGCCGTTCTCCTTGCCGCGCGGCCCGATACAGCGGCGTCCAACCCACCTGCAAAGGCGGGGCCAGGCCGGGATCGGCGATGGGCAGGAGGTCGGCGTAGCGCCAGATGGACCTGGTCTGCTGGTCCTTGGCCAGGTGGTCCCTGGTCAGCCGCCGACCGATGAGGTCGTAGTCATACACAACGTCGAGGATGCCCTCGTGGCCGTGCTTGGGGCAGACGTAGAGCACCTCATCAACGTCGTACTCCGCGCCGCAGAGGACGCATTTCAAACCGAGAACGTGGTCCATGATTTCCTCCATCGTATTCAATAACTCAAGTTTGCTGATGGAAAGCAATTTCCAGCAGCATAGGCTGGCCGTAAAACGTGAAGACGTGAAACGTGAGGAGCAATGGACGTTTCACGTTTCACTTATCACGGAACAAAGTCTTGATGATTATACTCCAAATGAGCTTTTCGTCCAAATGCTCTAAGCCCCGCTTGAGCATTTCGCCAACCTGTGGTATCATACTGGGGATTGGCAGTTTGACGTTTCACGCTTGACGTTTTGATGTTGGAGGTTGGGCCATGATCCCCCTCAAGATTCAATTGCGCAATTTCATGTGTTACCGCGAACTCGATTCCCTGGATTTCTCCGGCATCCACCTGGC
>CAZQDO010000069.1:755-4646 GCA_964592085.1 uncultured Anaerolineae bacterium
GCCGGCGATAACGGCCACGGCAAGTCGGCGCTGCTGGATGCGATGACCTGGGCGCTGTGGGGCAAGGCCCGCGCCAAACGCGACGACGAGCTGATCCACCTGGGCCAGACGGAGATGGAGGTGGAGTTCGAGTTCGTCCTGGGCGAGAACCGCTACCGCGTCATCCGCAAGCGGGACAGCCACGGGCGAGGGCGGAGCTCTCTGGAGCTACAGGTGCGCGACGGCGACCTCTTCCGCCCCCTCACCGAGCCTACCATACGCCAGACCCAGGCCCGCATCAACCGCATCCTGCGCATGGACTACGAGACCTTTATCAACTCGGCCTTCCTCTTGCAGGGGCGCGCCGATGAGTTCACCATCAAGCCCCCTGGCGAGCGCAAGCGCATCCTCGGCGACATCCTGGGCCTCTCCCTCTACGATCAGTACGAAGAGCGAGCCAAGGAGCGGGCTAAGGCCAGGGAGGTCGAAGCCGGGCAAATCGCCGCTCAGATCCGAGAGATGGAGCGAGAGCTGGAACGAAAGTCGGAATACGAGGAGGAGTTGAAACAGGCTCAGGCCGACGTTGAAAACCTGAACACCGCCTTGCGGGCGGCCGAAGAAGAGCTGCGCAAGCTGAGGGAGGAGTGGAAAGAACTGAACCTTAAACAAACTCAGATTGAGGAACTTTCAGGTCGGCTGGCCCAGGGGGAGCGAGAGCTGGCCGAAATCGGGGGGCAGATAGCCACTTGCCAGGAGCGCATGGCCGAGTACGAGGCGGTCATCCTGGACAAGGAGCCCATTGAGCGGGGCTTCGCCGCCCTGACCGCGGCCCGTCAGCTCCACGAGGTGCTCAACGACAAGCTATCGCAATTGGTGAAGCTAAACGAGCGCAAGGGCCAGTTGGAAGCCGCCATCGCCGAAGCCAAACATGCCCTGATGCTGGAACAGCGCCTCTGGTCGGAGAAGGTGAGAGAGCTTTCGGCTCTGGCCGAAAAGCAAGAGACCCTGGAGGCGGAGCTGCCCAAGGTTCGGACCGAACTGGAGCACCTGGCTCAGCGCGAGAGTGAACGGGAAGTCAAACAGCAGGAGGCAGGAGAACTGTCTAACGAGAGAGCCAGCCTCAAGACGAGAAACGAGCAAATAAAGAGCGAAATGGATTCCCTCAAGGAGAAAAGCGGACTGCTACAGGTTGCCGAAGCCGACTGCCCCCTGTGCGGCCAGGAGCTTTCGGAAGATGACAGGGTCCGCCTGGTGGAGCAATTCTCCTCTGAGATGACTGAGAACGACGCTCTCTACCAGGCCAATCAAGCCAGGATCGAAGAGCTGGCCTCCCGGAGTCGGGTACTGGAACAAGAGATCGAGGCCATCGGGCAGGAGCTTGCAACCAAGGGGGCGCTGCAGAAGCGAGAGGCGACACTGGAGAAGAGCCTTGCCGAGGCAAAGGCAGCAGCCGAGGAGTTGGTCCAACAGCAGGAAAAACTGGCAGAACTGGACGAGCGCCTGGCCAGCGGGCAATACACCCAGGCCGAACACGCCGAACTGGTAGAGCTACTGGGGCAAATCGGGGAACTGGGCTACGATCCTGACGCTCACCAGGAGGTCCGGCGAGACCTCACAGTCCTCGGCCGCTTCGAGGAAGACCAGGCCAGGCTGAAGGCAGCTTTGGAACGGATTGACGACGAACGAGTCAATCTGGACAGGTTGCTCAAGAATAAGGCTCGCTGGCAAGAGATGCTGGCCGGCGACCTGGCCAAAAAAGAAGCGCTGACCCAGGAATTGACCCGGCTACCCGAGCTGGCCACTCGGCTAAAAGGAAAGAACACGGAAGTGGATGAGCTGCGGGGTAAGGAGGCCCGCGCTCGTCAGGTGCTGGGGGCGACCAGACAGAAGCTGGACTACTGCGAGTACTTAACCAAGGAGAAGAGGAAGAAGCTCAAGGAAAGGCGTCGGGTGGCTGAGGAGAAGGCCATCTACGATGAGCTGCGGCTGGCTTTCGGCAAGAAGGGCCTGCAGGCCATGATCATCGAGAGCGCCATCCCTGAGATCGAGGACGAGGCCAACCGGCTTCTGGCTCGGATGACCGACGGGCGCATGGGCGTGCGCTTCGAGACCCAACGCGAGACCCTCAAGGGGGACACCGTGGAGACGCTGGCCATCAACATCTCCGACGAGCTGGGCCCCCGCAGCTACGAGCTCTACAGTGGAGGAGAGAGCTTCCGCGTCAACTTCGCCATCCGCATCGCCCTGTCCAAACTGCTGGCCCGCCGCGCCGGAGCCAGGTTGCAAACCCTGGTCATTGATGAGGGCTTCGGCACCCAGGACGCCCAGGGGCGGGAGCGGCTGGTGGAGGCCATCAACTCCATCCGCGAGGATTTCGAGAAGATCCTGGTCGTCACCCACATCGAGGAGCTGAAGGATGCCTTCCCCGTGCGAATTGACGTCTTCAAAACACCTCGAGGCTCGCAGGTGGCGATCAACTGACGCAGGTGGTCTGATAGTAATCGCAGTGCTCTCGGAGGACACAGGTCTCGCAGCGAGGTCGCCGTGCCTGGCAGACCTCTCGCCCATGGGCGATGAGGTTGAGGTGGAAAGTGTAGTAGATTCCGGAGGGGAGTAGCTCTTCCAGAACCTCATGGGCCTGCTCGCGAGAGGTCTTAGGCCCGATGAGGCCCAGGCGACGGGTCACGCGGTGGATGTGGGTGTCCACCGGAAAGGCCGGCTTGCCCAGAGAGAAGAGGAGCACAATGGCGGCGGTCTTTGGCCCCACTCCTTTGAGCGAAGTCAGCCATTGCTTGGCCTCGTCAATCTCCATTTCGGCCAGGAAGTCCAGGGTAAACTCGCCTCGCTCCCGCTTGACGAATCGCAGGGTCTCCTGGATGCGCGGGGCCTTCACGTTGGCCAGCCCTCCCGGGCGGATGGCGTCGGCAATCTCGGCTGTATCGGCGGCCAGCACACTCTCCCAGGTAGGGAACTTCTCCTTCAAGCGCCTCCAGGCCCGATCGCGGTTGACGTCGGAGGTGTTTTGGGAGAGGATGGTGAAGATCAATTCGCTGAGTGGATCGAGGCGAGGTTGCCACTCGTGCTGGCCATACTCCTCGATCAGGAGTTGGTGGACTGTCAGGGCCTTGTCTAGTCGGCCATTGTTTTGTTCGGGATTTGTCATTTTGCTGCACCAGGTCAGGCCGTGCTGCGTGTTTCGTGTTTCGTTGACGCAGCACGTGACACGTTAAGGAGGTTTCAATGATCGAAGGCGTCAAAACACGCAAGCTGCGGCTCATCCCCGACGAGCGGGGCTATTTGATGGAGATGCTGCGCTCTGATTGGGAAGAGTATGAGAAATTCGGCCAGGTCTACATCACCGCCGTCTACCCCGGCGTGGTCAAGGGCTGGCATTATCACAAAATCCAGACCGACCATTTCATCTGTGTCCACGGCATGGCCAAGGTGGTGCTCTACGACGGACGCGAGGGATCGCCCACCCACGGCGAGGTGAACGAGTTCTTCATGGGCGATCAGAATCCCATGCTGCTCAAGATCCCGCCCGGTGTGATGCACGGCTTCAAGGGCATCGGCCAGGAGATGACCCTCATCATCAACGTACCCACCGAGCTCTACAATTACGAGCAGCCAGACGAATACCGCCTGCCCGCCCACACCGACCAGATCCCCTACGACTGGGCGCGCAAAGATAGCTGAGCCAATTTTCGATTGCCGATTTTCGCTTGCCGATTTAGCGCTTCTCTCACTACCTCTCGATCATCCCAGGGGACCTCTGTCGTCCCAAAACACATAGACTGTTCATGGCCCTTGCCGGTGACGATCACCAGGTCGCCAGCCTGGGCCATTTTCACGGCGAATTCGATGGCCTCTCTGCGATCACCGATGCGCCAGTAGTCCTCCCCTTCTCTGCAC
>CAZQDO010000069.1:4656-16503 GCA_964592085.1 uncultured Anaerolineae bacterium
CCATGATGACGTCCAGGTCTTCGGTGCGGGGATCCTCGGCGGTGATGACCACGCGGTCGGCCAACTGGCCGGCGATCTCCCCCATCATCGGCCGCTTGGCCACGTCCCGCAGCCCCGCGCAGCCGAAGACGACGATGACCCGGCCATCGGTCAACCCGCGTGCCGTCTCCAGCGCCCGTCGGAGGGCGTTGGGCGTGTGGGCGAAGTCCACGATGGCGGTGAAATCTTGACCCGCATCCATGCGCTCCATGCGCCCCGGCACCCCTTGCACTGATTCAATTCCCCCCTGCATAGCCTGAAAGGGAATCGCCCGCGAAACACCGACAGCGATGGCCGCCAGGACGTTGTAAACGTTGAAAGGGCCAGGGAGCTCTGTCCGCACATCGAACTCCCCATCAGGGGTTACGGCAGTGAAGGTCGTGGCTGCCGGTGTGAACACGATGTCTCGGGCCGTGACGTCCGCTGGCTGCTCCAGGCCGTAGGTCAGATAGCTGTCGGCGGGGATTGGGCGCAGGTATTCAAACGAGACGTCATCAGCGTTGAGGACGGAGGTTTTCGGCATGTCCGGCTTGTGGAAAGAGCTGGCCAGGTCGCGGAAAAGGCAGGCTTTGGCCTCCCGATAGTCCTTGTAGGTCTTGTGGTAGTCCAGGTGCTCGTGGGTGATGTTGGTCACTACGGCCACGTCGAAATCGCAGGCCGTGACCCGGTGCTGGGCCAGGCCGTGAGAGGTGGCCTCCAGGACAGCGTACTCCGTGCCGGCAACTACCATCTGGGCCAGGAATCCCTGCACCTGGAGGGCATCGGGGGTAGTGACGTGGAGACCTGTCGCGTAGTGCTCATCGCCGATGAGGGCCTCCACGGTGCTGATCATCCCCGTCTTGTGGCCCGCAGCGGTCAGGATGCTGCGGACAAGCTCGACGGTGGTGGTCTTGCCGTCGGTGCCGGTGACGCCGATGACGCACAGCTTGCGAGCCGGGTGCCCGTGGAACGCGGCAGCCAGGCGGGCAAGAGCCTGACGGGAATCGGGGACGAGAACCAAGGGAACTGGGGGAACTCGGCGGAACTCGGGGGGTTCCCTCTCTACTGCGACAGCTATTGCTCCTCGCTGGATCGCATGGGGAATGAAATCGTGTCCATCTGCGATCAGCCCTTTGACGGCCACGAAAAGGTCGCCGGGTTTCACCTGACGGGAGTCCTGAGCCAGCCCCGTGATTTCCACATCTACGTAGCCGCGAACTTCGTTGTCAGATAAGGTGGTTAGTAGCCTAGAAAGCTTCATACTCAACGGTGACATTCTTTCGCTCGCGACGGATTGTCAAATCCGTCGCCTGGATCTGACGCTTCGCCTGTCGGTGTTCCGGGTGCATTTCAGTTTTTTGGGAAAGTGTGGCACAATAGCTCCTGAGCAACCCATACTCACGCAAGGCGCAGTTCGCAGGACCAGGGATGCATTGGAGCCGCGTCGGAGCTGAGCGGCTACTCCCTGTGCGATCTGCTATCATGAGCAGTCGCTTCGATGAACGCTGGCGGCAAGCCTACAACTCGCCACCAAACTGAAATGCACCCGGTGTTCCTCCTGCATTGACAGGTTGTGGTTGCTCTGCTATAATCAGTAGATGAGAAAAGTTGCTGGAGTGCGGACGCAAGTCCGCCTTTACGAGGCATGAAGCAGACTTGCGTCTGCACTCCGCTCCCAAATTCTCAAGTACTGATAATGTTTGGCAAGGCGACCATGGGCATGCGCCAAAAGAGTGAGCATGGAGTTATTATACAGGAGGATTTCCGTAAATGCAACCCTGTGTTGTTCAGGTGGATTCCATCTGGGGAATAGTTGGCAGATGGAAGCCGGTTGATAGAGAGGCAAGTCCAGCATGGTCGAGATTATTTGGGAGTTCGTCGTCAAGGAGGAGGCCCGAGGCCAGTTCGAGCTGGCGTATGGCCCAGGCGGTGCGTGGAGCAAGCTGTTCGCACGGTGCCCAGGCTTTCGAGGCACCACCGTGCTGCGGGACACGGAGAATCCGCGGCGATATCTGACGATTGACCTCTGGGAGACGGCGGCCCAGCGGGAGCAGGCGCTGGCCGAACACAAGGCCGAGTACGCTGACCTGGAGGCCGCCTTTGGTGACTGGATCGAGTCTAGGGCTGAGGTGGGTACCTTCAGCGTGCGAGCCGAGGCGACGGTGCACCCCCGTGTCAGAGCAGCACGAAGCAAGGCTGGAGAGGCCCGTCGAAGGAGTCGCCGAACAACTCGCTGAAGCCAACTCGGCTGGCGGGCGAATAGGGCAGGAAAGGGGAATTAGATGTAGATATGGATGAAATGGCAGCGGCTTACGAGCAATTGATACAAAGATTTGCTCAATGGGCTCAGACTGAGGACAATATCCGCGCCGCAGTCGTTATCGGCTCACGAGCGCGGCTCGATCATCCTGCAGACGAATGGTCTGACCTGGATGTGCTCATCTTTGCGAGTGACCCAGAACCCTATTGGGTGACAAGCAACTGGCTTCACCATGTAGGCAAGCCGTGGCTGACCTTCGTAGAGCCGACCCCCGACGGTAGTGGTTTTGAGCGGCGGGTCTTGTTCGAAGGGGGATTGGATGTAGATTTCGTTCCAGGCTCTGTCACTGACCTTCAGGCGATGCTGGATCAGGGCTTCCCGCCAGATATTGCCGATGTGATTCACCGTGGTGTACGGTTCCTGGTGGATAAGGATGGCTTTTCAGAGCGGCTCCAGGGTATCAAGATCGACTCGCCTCCCTATTTCCTACCAACCGAGTCTGAGTTTCTCAATTTGGTGAATGACTTTTGGTATCACACGGTTTGGACTGGGAAGCACCTGCGCCGTGGAGAACTATGGTGGGCAAAGTCCTGTTGTGATAGCTACCTCAAGCATTTGTTGCGCCAGATGATGGAATGGCACACGCGTGTATCCAAGGGGGAGGGAGTAGACACTTGGATGCGAGGGCGGTTCTTGGAAGAATGGGCCGATGCACGCGCAGTGGAATCCTTGCCAGTAGTTTTTGCTCACTACGACGAAGAAGATGTATGGCGGGCGTTGATGGCAACGATGGAGCTATTTCGTTGGTTAGCGGTTGAGACAGCAGACCTGTTGGGATATTCGTATCCCTCCTTTGGCGAAGAGCGTGCAGCAGCATTCGTACAAGGGCTATTCTCAGGGAGGGCGCATCCATAAGCCGCCACACAACCAGTCGCTGATATGTCCTGAAGCTGTCGTCTGGAGTTTGGAGAATTGGACACTTGCCCGTAGAAGAACAACATGTAACGCCTGTTCCCCAGCGCTAATTCGAGTTACCAGCCGCTGGGGTGCGAGGCGTAATCACAAAAGAACTACGAGATGACAGTAAAATGATAAGACGCACATATACCGGAGAAGCTGATCTTAAGCTGCTCCAGGATTTCAATGCCGCGGCGATTGCCGCAACCGATCACTGTGGGTATCTCCACCCTGGAGACATCCCCCATCATATTTATAATGGCAACAAGTATTATGATCCCGCTGAAATCATGACAATCTGGGAGGATGATCAAGGAGTGGCCGCGTGGCTGCTGGCGGACCCCAGTCATAAGAGTTATGATGCCCAGGTGCGCCCAGACCTGCGGGGCAATGACTTTGAACGAGAAGTTCTGGAATACGGCTATGACCGTACCGTAGACCTAATGCAGCGGCACAATATTGCTAGTGATTGCCTCTACGATGATGCATTTCGATGTGACACTGCTCGAGTTGAACTGCTCACGGCGTTGAGTTGGGAACCAGACAATGAATTACCCTATGTATTGAACCGCACCGAAATTAATTCCATTGCTGTGCCTGCTCTCCCGGATGGTTTCTCGTTCCAATCGGCTAAAAGTATTGAAGATGCTGCCGCCCTGGCTGAGGCACATAACGCAGCCTTCGGGCCGATATGGACCCCAGAGTTGTATCGGCAGGTCATGGAGTCTCCAGGCTATGAGCCCGAACGGGAGTTGGTTATCCAGGCTCCGGATGGCACTTTCGCGGCCTTCTCCATCATCTGGTACGATCATCTGAATCGCACCGGACTGTTCGAACCGGTAGGTACGCACAAGGATCATAGACGTCGTGGTTTTGGACGGGCAATCATTCTGTATGGTATGCAGCAGATGGCGGCCGCTGGGATGAAATTCGCTACGGTCGCTCATTTTGGTAATAACGAAGCCGCCCGAGGGCTTTACCAGGCCTGTGGCTTCAAACCATGGTACTTGCTGGACGGATATAAAAAGCATTCTATCCGCAAGAAGAGGTGTTCAAATGGTAGTGACGAATGAGATAGCGCACAAGTGCAAAAGCGTTCTTGCCAGTCATTATGGCCCGCAGTTCCGGGGACTGGTTTTGTACGGGTCTATGGCTCGCCGCCAAGCTGATGCAGTCAGTGACATTGACTTGCTGGTTCTCTTGCGCCCGCCTTTTGACTACTTTCAAGAGTTGCGAGACATTATTGACTTGCTCTATCCGATCCAACTCGAATCCGAACAACTCATTTCGGCCAAGCCCGCGGCTCTGGACAAGTTCGAGCAAGGGGTGATCCAACTCTATCGCAATGTGCAGCGAGAAGGAGTATGGTTGTGACTCTACCCTATGGGCCAGAAATCGCGGCCAGCGTCGGACTTCTTGCACGCTGTCGAGCCACTGCTACCGGCAGCGCCAAGTCAGCCGTAGTAGGAGGGCAGCATAACCCACGCTGGAGCCGATACAAAAGCGGGAGGTGTCTTGGACCTCCCGCTTTTTCTGTGGACTGATCAGCCCCTAAGTCCAACCCCAATCCTCGACAGCTATCTCGCCCCTCAACAAACCGCCATGATACCCCGTAAAGAAAAACCGTCAAGGAACTCAATCCAGCGGACGGCGAACTGCCAGGGCACCTCGATTGGGGACGTGGGTGTAGATCAGGGCGGCGCGGATGCAGCAGTGTTTCCTGCGGATAGCTTCGCGTCGGTCAGACCTCCGAGGTTTTGGATGCTGGTTTGGCCTCGAAATCTGGCGACTGATGTCGAGTAACCTTCAAGAAATCATCGGACGGTAAACCTCGGAGGTCTTTTCGCCCCCAAAGTGAAACGCACCTTTCGGCTCATAGGGGCTTGACAGGCATATCATGTTGTATTAGAATATGGATGATCTCGACAAAGACAAAGAACAAAGGCTGGCGATTGAAATCGCGCCTGGGGAGCGTCTGCGACGCTGATCGTCTGCCTCCGCAGACGAGGGTAGCGACCATGTAGATGGTCGCCCGGCGCGCTAGTGCCCTGCAGCTCCGATTTCAATCGGGGGCTAACGAGTTACCACGCACTTGGCCGAGTGGAATCTGAATGAATCTAGAAGCAGCACTAACGTTCATCGGAAATCAAGGCGATATCGTTGAGCAAGCCAGGCTCAACTATCTACTCAATGGCCGGTCCCCTTCATTTAAGGCAGTAAGCGGCCTCCTGGCCGGCCAGCGACCGGATGGCGGGTGGGCAGCGTTCTGGGCACCCGACTACAGCTCTCTCGATGCGACCTGCTTCCGCTTGGCTCAGGCCGAACAGATAGGTCTCATGGATTCCCACACGGCTATCACGGAAGCAGCGCTATTCCTCTCCCAACGGCAACAGTCCGACGGGAGCTGGGAAGAAGATGAAAGTGTAGCTTCAGTTGCACCGCCTTGGGCCAAACCAGGCGACCTGGCGAGTAGACTGTATCTCACAGCCAACTGTGGGTTCTGGCTCGTGGCTCTCACTGGGGCAAGCGAGGCATCCCTGTCGGCGGCCAACCATCTCCGAACTCACCTCGACGGGGCCGGAAGACTACCAGCATCCTGGCAGGCTCACTGGTTGGCTGGCGGCCTATGGTATCGGCTGAACTGGCAACAGCCTGCAGAACAGGCTCTGACTTGCCTCGATAGCCAACTGAGCAACCTGCCCACCAGTAACCTGGCGTGGCTTGGCACGACCCTACTGGTCGCGGGAGTGCCGCCCACTCATCCTCTCGTCGAGAGGGCTGCTTCAATCCTGGAAGACTGCCAAACCCAAGATGGGCATTGGCAAAGCGAGGATGGCCCAGAATGGGATGTGCACACAACTATCGAGGCCTTGCGAGTGCTGCGATTCTGTGGAAGGTTCTGAGGTTGGCTATCGGGGGTGCGTGCTAATAAGTGCCCGTCCGAAAACCTGCTCTGAGGCCCGTCCCCGGGCCGATTCCCGCACCCGGGGACGGGTGCGGGAGCAGTTTCCGGACAGACCCTAAGTAGTTGGGCGGCAGATCACAAGATAGGAGGGGGGAAGATGAAGAAGAACATGACAACGTGGCGACGGTACATACTCATTGCTGCTTGGATACCAACCACGGCTATCTTCGGATGGCAAATGCTGGAAGGAGAGTATGCTTTTGACTCACCATATATGTGGCTTAACCTTTTGATGCTCCTTATCTGTACCATAGCCTTGCTATGGTGGTTGTCCTGTCCGTTGCGCGACGGGTCATCCGATGTGGCACGCACCAGGTGGGGCCGGTTCATTCTCATCGTTGTGATTGCCGTTTGTGTGCTATTTGCCCTGCGTACCATTGTTGGACCACCACTGCTTTTCGGCCTACCCGTGGTTGCTGTTGCCGTGTTGGTTTCTCTCAGGCCAAAAATCACCAGGCAAGAGACGTTGTATGCCCTGGGACTGTCACTGGTCGCGGGTGTTGCCGGACTCGGCGCTGGGTGGGCACCTTTTCATCCTGTTGTTTGGTCAATCCTGCAAGTGCTACTTGTGTCAACCGGTTTTCTGGCTGGCTGGGCCGTCCTTCGGCACGCCGGATTGCTGGAGCAGGGCATCGGGTATAGCCGTTTTCTGTCGGAGGGAACCACATCGGCGCTACGAGGGTTCTTGCAGGGAATGCTCATAGGCCTGCCTTGGGCATTGAGCATGGTGGTAATGGGCGGAAGCGCTTCCGAAACCTGGGTTCGCCATTGGTGGCAGCCTCTGTCGGCAATCAATCCGGGCATCGCTGAAGAGGCATGGGGTCGGATATTGCCAGTTCCCCTGCTGTTCCTGTTACTACGTCGAGTGAGCCGTCCCAGGAAGGCTTTCATCACTTCTCTGGTCATCGTCGGCTACTGGTTTGCATATCTGCATACACCCGGTGGTATAGATAGTTTGTTCAGCACAGTTATGCTTGGTACACTGTACGTTCTACCTGTTTCCTATATCTGTTTGTACCAGGATCTAGAGACAGCCATAGGTTTTCACTTTTGGTTAGATTTCGTGAAATTCACCGCTGCCTACTTGTTGAACACAGGGTTGTGGCCCAACTCGTAATGAGAGATCGCATCATTCCTGCGTGGCAAAGATATGATCTGTGCTACAGGCCGTCGCCCAACCCTCGCTGCACCCGGCCGCGCTATGCGCGTGCACATTGGCAGCTCCATGGCCTGAGACGGTGCTTTCGGGCCAATGCTCTCACGCTAGAGCCACGCAGCGGGTGAGCCTCATCGTTAGGCCGCCGGCAACAAAGGAGATTCGCTCATGGACAAGTGGAAGTTCTTTGATATCACGCATCGGGAGCACATCCTCTGCAATCCGATGAGCATTGAGAAGCTCGAACAACTCGTCGCTCTTGTGCGTCTGAGGCCTGATGCACATGTGCTTGAGATCGCCACAGGAAAGGGCGAGTTCATCATCCGGCTTGCAGAGCGGTACAGCATTGAAGGGGTGGGGGTTGACCTCTCGCCGTACTGCATTGCGGATGCCAGGAGAAAGCACCAGAAACGTGTTCCGGATGCTCAACTGATTTTCTTGGAGATGGATGGGGCGGACTATGAACCAGAGAAGCCGGAGAGTTTTGATCTGGTGGCCTGCATCGGGGCGAGTTGGATCTATGGCGGACATCGAGGGACGTTGAAGGCGTTGAAAGGGATGGCGGCACAAGAGAGTTGGATAGTAGTGGGAGAGCCGTTCTGGCGGCAGGAGCCCGAGGGAGAGTACTTGAAGGCGATAGGGGAAGAACGGAACGGGTATGGGACACATAACGAGAACGTAGAAGTAGGGCAAGAGCTTGGATTGGAGGTGGCATACACGCTGGTGAGCAACCAAGATGACTGGGACAGGTATGAAGGGTTGCAGTGGTACGCGGCAGAGGAATGGGCTAGTGGACATCTGGAGGATCCTGATGTAGAAGAGGTGTTGAAGCGAGTACGCGAGAGCAAGGCTGCATATCTGAGATGGGGACGGGAAACGTTGGGGTGGGCGATTTATGTTTTCAAGAAGGGAGGATTTGGCAGGTAGTCGGCGGCCTAGCCAGCCCATGCAGCCGACTGCCTGATCGAGGGGTTGATTGTTGCCGGTGTCGTTTATGTGTCGTTTCAGTCGTTGTCGGGCGCGTCATGTCACCCGGCGGCGGGTGATGCGCGACCGTTGGGCGGCGGGCGCATTCCCACAATCTGGTTCTCGGTATCTCCCCTCGGACGGAGCCGATTCATGAGTAACAACCCATCGCGAGTGATCGAGCCTCTCCCTCCATTCCGACAGTTGGTTATAGATGGCATGGAACTCGCGGGGAGAAAGCACTGCATTCATGGCCTCGTTGAGGTTGATATCACCGATGCCCGTGAGCGCCTCCGGAGGATCAAGGAGAAGACTGGTGAATCCCTCTCCTTCACGGGCTACGTGGCCTTCTGCTGCGCCAGGGCGGTAGACGAAGACAAGCACTTGCACGCCTATCGTGACTGGCGCAACCGCCTCGTCCTCTTTGACGACGTCGACATCTCACTCCCCGTGGAGCGTAGACAGGAAGGCCAGCACGTCGTTCTTCAAACCGTCATTCGGGCGGCAAACCGCAAGACGGTCAGGCAGATCCATAGCGAGATCCGCGACCTCCAGACGAAGGAGCTTGGTGACACGCAGTGGGGCCGCTGGCTTCGGTGGTACGTCATGGTGCCGCGGTTCATCCGCAGCCTGTTCTTCCGAGTTGCCCAGAGAGTCCCTACGGTGCTGAAGAGGTTCAACGGCACCGTCCTGGTCACTTCAGTGGGGATGTTCGGAACCATAGCCGGATGGGGAATCCCACTCCCAGGCCACACGCTCTGCGTCACGATTGGGGGCATCGAGGCCAAGCCTGTCCTGCTGGACGGGCAACTGCAGAATCGAGAGCACCTGCGCCTGACAGTCACTTTCGATCACGACATTGTTGACGGCGCTCCTGCCGCCAGGTTCACCCAGCGCTTCGCATCGCTCGTTCAGACGGGGGCCGGGCTGGACGATGACCCCTAGGAGCGTTTGTGTCGCCGCCCGACAAGTCGCTGCAGCCGTTACGCGGCTGAACACCCCTCACCCTCTCAGGCCCAACTCTGGCTACGCCGAAAAGGTATCCAATCGGAATAGGGGGCAGGCTAAGTCCGCTCACCGACGACGGCCACTGCTCCCCGTCGGATCGCATCGGGGATGAACTCATGGCCGTCGGCGTCGAGGCCCTTGACGGCCACGAAGAGATCGCCCGACCTAACCTGGCGCGAGTCCTGAGCCAACCCGCCGATGTCCACGTCTACGCCCTTCGACAAGCTCAGGACAGGGCGACCACGGACTTCTTTGTGGGATAGGTCAGTTAGCAGTTTGGAAAGCTCCATAGTGTTTGCACAGAGAGTGGGGCTATGGCATAATAGCATACGTGAAGTAGGTTGAAGTTCTGTATAAGTGTATGTTAGCACGCGCCAAAGTGTAAAAAGTAGCACACTGAAGGAGTGAAAAATGTCTCAAACGACCACAGAGCATACGCTGAGTACGGCGGAAGCGTTCTATCGCGTGTTCTGTGCCCTGTCCCCACAGGAGAGAATTGCAATTGCTCATTACATTTTAGCAGATGAGCAAGTTCAGCAAAGTCTCGCGCTGTCAGAAGTTCCCAACAGCGTAATGTTGCAAGCGTTTGCCGAAAGCAAAGAGGATATGCCGGTCTTTGACACGGTTGACGAGCTGGTAGAGGATTTGCTGTCGTGACACTCAGAATCAGGCGCACCTCGCGGTTCAAGAAAGATGTCAAGCGGATGTTAAAGTGAAACAGAGAGACACGGGCAGCGTCGCCGCCGCTCAGGCGGAGTATTCTTCACCCTCTCAGACCCAATCCTGACCACGCCGAAAAGGTATCCAAATACAAAAGCGGGAGGTCTAAACCACCTCCCGCTTTTTCTATGCGCTGATCAATCCCCAGCGAACCCTAGAACAAATGGAAAGCGGCGATGATCGGGGCGAACAGGGAGGATACCAACGACATCACGGTGATCAGCGTGTTGATGGAGGGGCCAGCCGTGTCTTTGAACGGATCGCCGACGGTGTCGCCGACGACGCCGGCTTTGTGGGCATCGGAGCCGGGGCCGCCGAACTCCCCCGATTCGATGAACTTCTTGGCGTTGTCCCACAGTCCCCCTGCGTTGGACATCAGCAGGGCGAAGATGACGCCGGTGAAGATGCTCCCTCCCAGGAATCCTCCCAGGGCCTCAGGGCCGAGGATGACGCCAACCAGGATGGGGAGCACGATGGCCAGAAAGGCCGGTATCACCAGAGACGACAGCGCGCCCTGGGCAGCCAGGCCCACACAGGCCGCATAGTCGGGAGGCTCAGTGCCGGCCAGGATGCCGGGGTGTTCGCGGAATTGGCGGCGGATCTCCTCGATCATATCGAAAGCATTGTGGGTCACGGATAACATGGTGAGCGCGCTGAACAACGGCGGCGTCACTGCGCCCAACAGGACGCCAGCCACGACCACAGGCTGTCGCAAGCTGATGACCAGCTCCACGCCCCTCGCGCCCACCACCTCCGCGTAAGCGGAAAAGAGCGCCAGGACGGTGAGGGCGGCGGCGCTGATGGCGAAACCTTTGGTGATGGCCTTGGCCGTGTTGCCCGCCGCGTCGAGCACGTCAGTGGTGTCAATGACTTCCTGAGACATCCCCGCCATCTCGGCGATGCCCCGCGCGTTGTCCACGATAGGTCCGTACGCATCGGAGGAAACGATCATGCCGCTGACAGACAACATCCCCACCGCGCTGATGCCGACCCCGTAGACGCCGCTGATCCCGGAGGATTCCGCCAGGTAGTAGGAAAGCAGCGTCGCCACGACGATGCCAATGACCGAGGGAACGATGCTGACCAACCCATAGCTGTAGCCCGTGATGATGTTGATGGCCGCGCCAGAACCCGAGACACGGGCCGTCTCCATCACCGGGTGGAAATCCGACGAAGTGTAGTAATCGGAGGTGAAGCCGATGACGACGCCGGTAACCAGCCCGGCCAGTGTAGCCCACAGCACGCCGAGGCTGTAGCCTCCCAACAATACGACGGCAGCAGCCAGCACTGCAAAGATGGCGCAGGTGATGATCGTTCCGCTATTGAGCGCCCTGCCTGGATTGCCACTCTTGCCCACCCGCACGAACCGGATACCGATCAGCGAAGCGACGATGCCCAGCGTGCACAGAATGATAGGGAACAGAACGTACCTGGCTTGCAGCGGGGCATCGCCAACAAAGAGGGAAGCCCCTAGCAGCATGGCCGCCACCGTACTGGCCACGTAGCTGTCGAAGATGTCTGCGCCCATGCCGGCTACGTCGCCCACGTTGTCGCCGACGTTATCGGCGACAACAGCCGGGTTGCGGGGATCGTCCTCAGGGATGCCGATCTCGACCTTGCCCACCAGGTCGGCTGCGATGTCGGCCGTCTTGGTGTAGATCCCACCGCCCGCTTTGGCCAGCAGTGCCAGGGACGACGCGCCAAAGCTGAAGCCGAGGATGATCTCCGGATCGCCGGTGACGAGATAAATCGTGCTCATGCCGATGATGGCCAGGCCCACCATAGCCAGGCCCATCA
>CAZQDO010000070.1:0-16345 GCA_964592085.1 uncultured Anaerolineae bacterium
ACAGAAAGGAGACGTATACTGCATGTCGCGCCACTCCGACTATAGTATACAAGGGACAAACATGATTCCGATTCTGCTTGGCTCGCTGTGGGCGCTCATCCCATGTGGTCTGGTGGTGGTGGGCACCATCATCCGCACCGCACTGGAAGACAGAACGCTGCAGGATGAACTCGACGGCTACAAAGAGTATGTGCAGAGGGTGCGCTATCGCCTGCTGCCAGGCGTATGGTAGCCAAAACAGCCAGGACATCATCCAGGAGAGATAGGATATGAACGCCAACACATCTGCAAAGCAACCAAAGAGGAAGCCAGACACAACCGGCGTGATTGCGAGATACGTGCTACAGCATGGTCTCTTCACACTGGTTCAGGTGGCGAGCCTGTTCATCGCTTCGGGCCGCCTGGACTGGGTGAGGGCGTGGGTCTACATCGGCATGCACCTGGCCGGCCTGGTTGTCAACGCGCTCGTCCTGATCCCAGCCAACCCCGAGCTGGTGGTAGACCGTGCCCAGTCCAGGGGCAAAAGAGACCTGGACAGAGTGCTTGCTGGCGTCATGGCCCTGTTCGGCCCGGTGAGTATATGCATCGTGGCCGGGCTGGATGAGCGCTACGGATGGACAGCTCGTACAACGGGGATTCCGCCCGCGCTGCTCATCGCCGCGTTGGCTGTCATGGCGCTGGGGTCCCTTCTAACCACCTGGGCCATGGCATCCAACAGGTTCTTCTACGGCACCCTGCGCATCGCCAAGGACCGGGGCCACACTGTCGTTACCAGTGGACCTTACCGGTACGTGCGCCATCCGGGCTACGTTGGGATCATCGTATTCGAACTCGCAATGCCGCTGATACTGGGCTCGCTGTGGGCGTTCATCCCGGCGGCCATTACGGTGTGCCTTTCCTTTGTCCGCACGGCGCTGGAGGACCGGGCACTACAGAACAGACTCGATGGCTACCGAGGCTATGCCCAGCGCGTGCGCTATCGCCTGCTGCCGGGCATCTGGTGAGACGCTATGATCTTCAAAAACCTCTTCCGCCGCAAAGGACGCACCATCCTGACACTGATAGGCATCGCCATTGGCGTGGCAGCCATCATCGCACTGGGGGCTGTGGCCAAAGGGCTGAAGTCCGGCTTCTCCGCCATGGGCCAGGGCAGCGAGGCCGACCTGGTGCTCAGCCAGGCCGAGGGGATTAGCGCGTTGGTCAGCAGCCTCGATGAGGCAGTGGCCGACGGAGTCCGCGCTCTGGCGGGGGTGGCCGACGTAGACGGTATGCTCTACACCAACGCCCTGTTCGATGATACGACTTATCTCATTGTCTTCGGCTACGAGCCCGATGGCTTTGCCATAGACCGCTTCCGCATCATTGAGGGGCAATCGCTGGCGGAGGCGCGCGGCGTGCGGGGCAAACCCCTCATCCTGGGCAAGCGGGCGGCCCAGAGCATGGACGTGCAGGTGGGCGAGACGCTTCGCATCACCGGTAGTGCCTTCCGCGTCGTCGGCATTTACGAGACGGGGAGCGGGCTCGAAGATGCTGCGGCCGTCGTCCCGCTTCGAGAGGTCCAAACGCTGGCCCTGCAGCCGCGCCGGGTCTCAGTACTCTACGTTAAGCTGAAGGATCCTGGTGAGGTTGATCGGGTGCGGGCGCGGATAGAGCGGCGCTTCCCCGACTTGATCGTCGCGACGGCTGCGGGCTTTGCCAATCAAGAGCAGTTGTTTGAGCTATTGGATGCGGCAGCCATGGCGATTGCGGGCCTGGCGGTGGTGATCGGCGGGCTCGTCATGGCCAACACCCTCTGGATGTCGGTGTTTGAGCGCACACGGGAGATCGGCCTTCTGCGCAGCCTGGGCTGGCAACGGTGGCGAGTGATGCGTATGATCCTCGGTGAGGCCGTTGTCCTGGCCCTGCTGGGCGGGCTGGCCGGCAGCGGCCTGGGGGTGCTGGCCCTGGTGGCAGTCAGCAGATCGGGGTCCTGGTTGGGCATGTTCGGGAGTCAACTGACGCCCGACCTCTTCACTCGCGCCCTGGTCACAGTGGTCGTGTTGGGGTTGGTGGGTGGGGCGTACCCGGCCTGGTGGGCCAGCCGCCTGTTGCCGCTGGAGGCGCTACAATACGAGGGCGGCGGCAAGGCGCGTGGGTCTCGATTGCCCGGCGGAATGACAGTGCGAAACCTCTTGCGGCGGCGGACGCGCACGGCGCTGACCCTGCTGAGCATCGGCGTGAGCATCGCCGCCATCGTTGCCCTGGGCGGGATCGCCCAGGGGATGCTGGGCGCGTTTAACGTGATGATGACAGATAGCCAGACCGACCTGTTCGCAGCCGAGGCAGACATTGACGCCGACTTCAGCGCCATTGACGAGCGGGTGGGGGCGCGCATCGCTGCCCGATCCGACGTGAACGGGGTTTCTGGCATGTTCTGGACCGGCACCAGCACCGACAAGATGCCCATGCTGCTCGTGTACGGCTACCATCCACGCGAGTTCGCCATCCGTCGTTATCGTATCGTCGAGGGGGAGCCGCTAGCGGGCCGCCGCCAGGTCATCGTCGGGCGGACGGCCGCAGAGAAGATGGGACTGGAAGTGGGCGATACGCTCCGGATGCTGGACAGCAGCTTCCGCGTGGTCGGCATCTACGAGACAGGCCAGGCCTTTGAGGACGCTGGCGTGGTCATCGGCCTGCGGGAGGCGCAGACCTTCACCGGGAAGCCGCGCCAGGTGCAGTTTTACCTCATCAGCCTGCGTGACCCAGGGCAGGCCGAGGCGGTGAGGGACAAATTGGCCGCGGCCTTTCCGGGAATTGATTTCTCCCTGACCTCCGAGCTCGACGAGGCCATGAGCGATTTTCGGATGATCCAGGAAATGGTGGATCAGATCTCGTTCCTGGCGGTATTCATCGGCGCGGTGGGGATGTTGAACACCATGTTGATGAGCGTGCTGGAGCGGACGCGCGAGATCGGCGTGCTACGCAGCCTGGGTTGGCGACGACGGCGGGTGCTGGGAATGATCTTGAAGGAGTCGCTGGTGCTGGGGGTATTGGGCGGCGTCTGTGGCATCCTCCTGGGGTTGCTACTGGGTGGATTGATCGGCGCGGCGGGAATATGGGGAGGAGCGATTAAGCCGGCCTACCCACCCCAGTTGTTCGTGCAGGCCGTCGTGGTGGCGGCAGTGCTAGGGGTGTTGGGCGGACTCTATCCGGCCTGGCGGGCCACGCGGCTGCGACCGGTGGAAGCGTTGCGGTATGAATGAGTAAAACATGATGTGTAAAACGTAATGATCACGTTTCACGTTTTACGTTTTACGAGCAGGAGGTGACAGATGATACGAAATGCTTTAGGACGAATACTGGGAATCGCTTGGGTCATCGGGCTGGTGGCGACGGGGTGTACGGGACAAGGCGCAGCCTCGGAACCGGAGGAAGTCGCAGCCCTGCCGGCGCTTTTTGAAAACGTGGTTTCGGCCTCGGGGAAGGTGGTGCCGGTGCGGTGGGCCACGTTGAGCCTGGAGACCGGCGGGCGCGTGGAGTGGCTCGTCGCCGAGGGGAGCGAGGTGGCCGCCGGCGAGGAATTGGCCCGCCTGGACGCGACCGACCTGGAGCACGTCGTAGCCCAGGCCCGCGCCGCGCTGGCAACGGCCCAGGCGCAACTGGCAGCAGCAGAGGTGGGTGCGACGCCGGAGGAGCTTGCTGTCGCCGAGGGAGCGGTCACGGCGGCGCAGGGGGGTGTGTCGGCGGCGAAGGCGGCACTGGCCCAGGCGGAGATCAATCCAGAGATTGCCGGCGCCAATGTAAAGCAGGCTGAAGACGCGGTGGATGCGGCGGAGGCAGCGCTGGCTCAGATGCAAGGCACACTGAACGCGGCGGAAGCAGCGCTGGCCCAGGCCCAGGGCACAGCGGATGCAGCAGAGGCGGCAGTGGCTCAGGCCCAAGGCACCCAGGATGCGGCAGAGGCAGGGTCGGCCCAGGCCCAGGGCACGGCAGACGCGGCGAAGGCGGACCTGGCCAGGGCTCAGGCAGAACTGGCGCGCCTGCAAGCCGGCGCCCGGCCGGAGGAAATCGCTGCTGCCGAGGCTGCCCTTCGCCAGGCACAAGCAGGACTGGAAGGCGCAAAGCAGGGCTATGACGTCATCGCCTGGAAGCCGGGGGCCGACTCCTCAGCCATTGGCATCGCCTACCGGCAGGCGCTGGCCACTGTGGAGCAGGCCCAGGCACAAGTGGATCTGCTAAAGGCGGGCGCGACTGACGAGGAAATCACCGTCGTGAAGGCCGGCGTGAGCGCGGCCCAGGCCCAGGTGACTATCGCCCAGGCGGGCGTAAGTGCGGCCCAGGCCCAGGTGAGTACGGCTGAAGCTGGCGTGGAAGCGGCTCAGGCCCAGGTGAGCACGGCTGAAGCTGGCATGGAAGCGGCCCAGGCCCAGGTGACCATCGCCGAGGCTGGTGTGGACGCGGCGGAGTCGGCGTTGGCCCAGGCGCAGGACGCCGTCGCAGCAGCACAGGGTCAGGTGGAATTGGCCGAAGCGGGGGTGATCGCCGCCCAGGCCCAGGTCGAGGTCGCCGACGGGCAACTGGATCAGGCAGAGGCGCAGCGGGATCGGCTGAAGGCCGGGGCCAGGGCGGAGGACATTGCCGTGCTGGAGGCACAGGTGGCTCAAACAGAAGCAGCGCTGCTCCAGGCAGAGTCGGCGCTGACAAAGGCCACGCTGGTTGCGCCTTTTGCCGGGACAGTGGGGGGCATCAATCTACGAGAGGGCGAAGTGGTCGCCGCTGGCACGCCCGTGCTGGTACTGGGTGACGTGAGCACGCTGCACGTCGAGACCACCGACCTGAACGAGGTGGACGTAGCACTTGTGAAGGTTGGCAGCCCGGTGACACTCACTTTTGATGCCCTTTCGGAACAGATGACGCAGGGCGAAGTCACTCGCATCGCGCCGATGGCCTCGATCAGCCAGGGCGGCACCAACTTCACGGCCATCATTGAGATGACCTCGCCGCCGGAAGAATTGCGGTGGGGGATGACGGCGTTTGTGGATATTGAGGCGAGGTAGATCCGTAAATCCGTAGGTTCGTAAATTCGTAAACCCGTGAGTTGGCGGACTGGGACTAGTACGAATTTACGAATCCCGAACCTACGAATCTACCATTTCGAAGGAGCGAGGCGATGGAGAACGAAGTGATTGTCGAAACGCATGACTTGACCAGAGTTTATGGCGACGGTGCAGAAGTGCGAGCCCTGGACGGGGTGACTCTGCGCATTGGGCAGGGTGAATTCGTCTCGATAATGGGGCCATCGGGCAGCGGCAAGTCTACGTTGTTGAACCTGATCGGCGCACTGGATCGGCCCAGCAGCGGTCAGGTGATCGTCGCCGGGCAAGACCTGGCGACGGTGAAGAATCTGGATCGCTTTCGCAGCCAGACGGTGGGGTTCGTCTTTCAGTTGCACAACCTGATTCCCACCCTGACGGCGCTGGAGAACGTGGAGATCCCCCTGTACGAGCAACGCATCAGCGGCAGGAAGCGCCGGCAGAGGGCCAGGGAACTGCTGGAGTTGGTGGGCCTGGAGGGGCGTCTGCGGCATTTGCCCACCACCCTATCCGGTGGTGAGCGTCAGCGGGTCGCCATCGCGCGGTCTTTGGCCAATGAGCCTGCCCTGATTCTGGCCGACGAGCCCACAGGCGACCTGGACTCCAAGAGCGGGGCAGAGGTGATTGCCCTGATGCACCGACTCAACCGCGAGCTGGGTACCACTTTCATCGTCGTCACCCATGACCCGGCTGTGGCCCGTAAGACAGAGCGCATCGTGGTGTTGGATTCGGGGCGCATCTTGCGGGAGGACGTTGTTGGCGACCCTTACAGTGAGGACTTGAAGGTGCTCAAGAATTCTCCTCTGGGGCGTGCGGTTCTAAATGGCACGGAGGCGGATCTGGCCATCGAAGGGACGGCCCTCTATCGCAATGGCCAGCCGACGGAGGCGGGACGGTTCTTGAGGGAGATACTGGAGAGGATATAAGTGTAGAGGCGTTGTCTCGCTGCCACTCTATACTCACAGGAAATTCCCTGATAGCGTCTTTGCTGTCAGGGAATTTCCTTTTTCACCTGCTTCCATCAGATTATCCCGCGGAGCTGGGGGTCCAGCGCATCTCTCAGCCCATCGCCTACGAGATTGAACGCCAGAACCACTAACATCACGCAGAAACCGGGGGCGAAGGAAAGGATCGGATTGGTCAGAAGATAGCGGTAACCATCGTTCACCATAGATCCCCAGGCGGCACCCGGCGGGGTGATGCCCAGGCCCAGGAAACTGAGCCCCGCTTCTGCAAGGATGGCGATGCCCAGGTTGAGGGTGATGAGCACAATCAGGGGCGAGAGACAGTTGGGGAAGATGTGGGTCAGCATGATGCGGAGGTCACGCGCCCCAATCATCACCGCCGCCGTCACATAGTCGGCTTGCTTCACCGACAAAACCTGACCCCGCATCAAGCGAGCACAAGTCGGGACGAGCGAGATGCCAAGGATGATCATCACGTTGATCAGACCACCTCCCAGAGCCCAGCCAATGGCAAGGGCCAACATGATCGAAGGGATCGCCATCAGCCCGTCAATGGATCGCATGATGAGCATGTTGGGCAAACCGCCAAAGTAACCCGCCAGCAGACCCAATGCCATACCCATCAGGCCAGCGACCGCGACGGAGACAAATCCCACCGCCAGAGAGGTGCGGGACCCGTAGATGATGCGACTGAGCGTGTCTCGTCCCAACGCATCGGTACCTAGAAGATGTGCGCGGGAGGGTTGCTGCAAGGCCTCCCGGAGGTTTTGTTGGTAGGGGTCATAAGGGGCAATGAAGTCAGCGAAGATAGCGACGAGGATCAATAGTAAAATGACAGCCGCCCCAAAGACGGCCACCTTTCGACCAAGGAAGACCCTCAGAAAATCCCGCCCCCCGCTCGTTCGTGGCGGAACTTCCTCAAAGTCATAGAAATCTGACTGGGACTGTACCTCACCCCTCATACCGTATCCTCGGGTCAATGTAGCCGTAGGAGATGTCCACCACCAGATTGGATAGAGCCACCACCATTGCGATGATCACGACAACGCCCTGCACGACGACAAAGTCCTGGTTAAAGATGCCGGTGACCATGAGCCTTCCCATGCCGGGGATATTGAACACTTGCTCGATCAACACCGCACCACCGACCAGGCTACGTAGTTGCATTCCCAGCAGGGTCACCACTGGAATAATGGCGTTTTTCAGGGTATGCCCCATGATCACTGCTCGCTCGGTCAGCCCCTTGGAACGCGCCGTCCGAACGTAGTCCTGTTGGATCACCTCGAGCATGCTCGATCGGGTCTGGCGGGTCAAGGACGCCCAGGGCAGTACCGCGAGACACAGGGCGGGCATAACCAACCGCCTTGTGCTCAGCCAGAAATCATCAAAAGGCGAGGTGTAGCCCTGTATCGGAAGCCACCCAAGCCTGAGACCAAACAGGTAAATGCCCAGAATGCCCAGCCAGAAAATCGGCACTGCCATGGCCAGGCTGGCTGAAGACGTAATCACGGAGTCAAGCCAACCCCCGCGCCGGACCGCGCTGACGATGCCCGCGGGGATACTGATCAGAGTGCCGATGACAAAAGCCACCAGACCCAGATGAAAGGTGATCGGCAGGCGCGTGGCGACCAGGCTGGCAACACTCTGGCGATAGGTAAACGAGGTGCCGAGATTCCCCTGGAGCATATTGGTCGCCCAACGCAGATATTGCATCCACAGGGGGCGATCCAGCCACAGCTCCTGCCGCAGTACCTCAACCTGGGCTCGCGTGGCGAACTCACCCAAATAAGTGAGTACCGGATCTCCCGGAGCGATGTGCAGCAGAGAGAAGGCCATAAGGCTCACGACCACCAGAACAACGACCGTTTGCACCAATCGGTGTACGATCAACGTAACCATTTCGGCTCCCTCGAAGGTGGGACGCGGACTTTTGCCTTATCCGCGTTCCATCACTGGCATCCGCACAGCCTAGCTGGCTGGCGGTCTGGTGTTAGGAGGGGGTGGATTCTTCATGCCAAGACGGAAGTACTCCCCCGTTTCCTTGCGCTTCCAGCTCACCACGATGCTCTGATTCAGGGGATGCACCAACTGGATGGCTCTCGCCCGGGGACAGTCCTCGACACAGCTCCCACAGTACCAGCACTCATCGGGGTAAAGCACAATGGGTGGCATCCTCTTTTCCGGGTTCGGCATCAAGACATGTGTCGGGCATACCTCTACACAAAGGTTACATCCGTTACAAATGCCAGCGTCGAATTGTATCGGCACGTTGGGGGTAGGGGGATTGGGAACCATATACACTTTGTCGCCCATAATAGCTTGCTCCTCAAACTTTTCTGACTGTGCTCGCTCGGTCTCAGTAGATTCATGTTCTGAGCGGAGCGGAATAGCACTAATATTTTGCGCTGCACTACCCCGAGATGAGTCTCAGGGCTGAGAGAACGAAGCCCGCTAAGCCCAGCATGAACTCATGCCCGACTTTCAAGCAATCACACCTTCAATCCACACATTTCAATGTGTGGTATCGCTCGAACCGCAGACTCTCGGGCTTTTTGAGGCACTACACTTTAAAAAGTGTAGTTTGCGCCTGCCTCTCCTGTCAGCGACCTGAAAAAGTTAGTGCCATTAGGCTCCCACGCCCGCGGATGGACGGTAGCCTTCGCGGCATGGGGGCCGCCTCTGCTGGGAGTCTTGCATCTACTGAGTCTATAAGCCGCAGTGGGCGCTGTAGTTCTCCTCGTAGGTAGAGGCATAGGGCGGTCTCAGGTGATAATCAAGGGGCAGTTCCCTGACCTTGACTTCTCCATTCTCCAGCCTGATAGGGAGAAGCTTATGCCACTCGGCTGGGTCAAGCTCAGGATAATCGAGCCTGTAGAAGTTCAAGTAGCGACTGCTCGCCTTCCGTGCTAACGAGGCATGGATCACCATCTCGCCCACGGTGATGATGGTGTGACACTCCAGAACACGCCCCAGTTCATGTGGATTGGCGGCATAGGTTTTTGTCAATTCTGATTCCTTGAGCTCGCCCAGCAACCTCAGGCCTACCTGGAGAGCTTCTTCGTTACGGTACTGACCGCAGTAATCCTGCATGATGCGGCAGATTCCGGCGTTCAATTCCTTCCAGCCGATGCTACCTTGACGCTTGCTCACCGGGGCATAGATACGCGCCTTCTCTTTCTCAACCTGGTTCTGGTCAAGCACTGGCTCAGAGGCGCTCATGGCATATTCTGCCGCTTTCCTGCCAATGTATCGGCCGCTGGTAGCAGCTCCGGCATGCTCGCCAGCACCATAGACACAACGACCACCAGCATATAATCCTTCAAGACTCGATCTTAAGTCCCAGTCTACCACCAGGCCACCGCCGAATATCTCCCGCCAGTGAGGGACCGGCGTTCCAGCCGGATAGTGTGGACTTCTGTAGGAGTCAGGAGGCATCACCGGAGCCTGAAGCATATCCTTGTCGGGGTCAAAACCAGCCCTGGTGTAGTTCTCGTACACTGGGATGCGTGTCTTGCCTTCATTGCCTACCATGAGTCCAAAGATGGCTCGCCTTTCGTGCTCAGGCAGGCCAGGCAGATCAGCATACATGGGCAGGGTGATTTCGCCCTTGCGAATCTGGTCAGGAAGGGTGTTGTCGAGATAATTCCCTTTCACTTCTTGTGCTATGGCACCACCTACCAACCCTCCTCCCATCAAGATGAACTGTTGTCCGGGGGCGGGTTGGAATCGCTCCTCGACGGTCTGTAGCTCTTCACCATTTCGGTTAAACCAGGGGACTTCTTTACCATGGGCATCAACCATCGTACAGCCATACCAGGTGTTGTCAGGATAGCCCACGCCGTATTGAATATAGGCAAAGCCGCCGCTACTAGGCACGGAACGCTCCATCCCAGCATATTCAGCGCCGGCATTCCATCCCATGGCATGGCCGTCGCCCACGATGTTCATGTCGGCAAAAGTGGCGCAGCCGCCGTTCAATTCTGTCGAGAAGGTCCACTCCCGCCGAGGGTGAGCCAGAGCCAGCACCGTCGCCTTTGCTCGGAAAACGTAGAACTCACCGGTGCGCACGTTGACACCCGTCGCCCCGACAACCCGCGTTCCTTGCTTACCGCCTTCGGTCAGCAGGCTTGTCGCCATGACCCTGTCACAAATCTGCACCCCCAGACGCTTTACTTCTCTATACAGGCATGGCTTCATGTTGTGCCCATAGACGCGCAAGGTATGCCTGTTTTCGTAATCATAGGCAAACATCAGCTTCGTCTCGTCGTCCCTGAAAGCGGCGCCTTCGAATTCGTCGTGTACGTCTCTTATCTGTACCCCCATTCGCTCACAATCGAGAAGCGTGTCCCAGCTTTCCTGACACTGGACATACCGCAAGGGGCCGCAATCGTAACCGGCGAAGCTATCAACGATCACCCGGGTGTACTCTTCCGGAGATACCTTGGAGCAAGGGTTGGTACAAGCTGCTTGCCAATGGTCAACCCCGGCACCTCCCTGTCCGCTTCTCCTGAGGCCGCCCTTCTCCACGATGGTCACCTTGACTCCCTTGCGGGCGGCGTTTATAGCGGCGTGACACCCAGCGATGCCACCGCCAAGAACAAGGACATCAGTGGCAATTTCATTCGCCTCACCGTAGCGCACGGGATAGGGCCACTCGGGAAGCGGAGCGTCTCTCTGTATCAAATCCCACCACGAGGCCATCTTCACACCTCCATTTCGAGCCGGTCTATTAGTCTTATGAATTGAGAGCTTTCCCGGAAAGTGCTCTGAGCCCCGTCCCCGGGGCGGCTTTTGCGTGCCAAACTCCGTTTGGCCTACGACTTCGCTGGCGAAGCCGCCGCTTCGCTAACGGGGGACGGGGGCTGAGAGCGTCTGAGCCGGTCTATTTGCAAAAAAGGAGGTTAGTCGGAACTGGCGTTCCTGGCTCCGACTAACCTCATCAATTGGCATCAGTCTTCTACACGAGCATCATGCTTCCTTCCAGGCATCGGCTGGTGTCCAGGGAAGACCGAGAATCTTGCTAAAACCATCGCCATGAACGTTGAGTTGCCTGGCAGAAAGACCAACACTGGTATGTATCCAGGTGACCAGGGCATTATCCACGCCGATTTTCTGCAGTTCCCAGGTCAGTTTCTGCTTGGTGGCAAAATCAGGTGCGGCACTGACCTCTGCCAGCTTCTGCTGGAACTCGGGTGGACGAGCGATGCCAGGGAGCAATATGCTGCCAGGTAGGAAAAGGCGATTGAGCAGACCGATTTCGTCTGGCGACAATCCCATGGGCATCATGGCGATACCGTCCTGCCAGGCGGTGCCCGCAAAGAACTCGCCGAAGCGGGGATGGTCCATAGTCTCCAATTCGGCATCAATGCCTACTTCTTTCAGGTAACCCTGCGCAGCAGTCACCATGTCCACAATGATCTGGGGGGTAGCCATGACGTAGATGGTGGTTTTGAATCCATCGGGGTAACCGGCTTCTGCCAGCAGTTCCCTGGCTTTGGCCGGGTCGTAGCGGTAGCCCACCACGTCCGGATTCTCAGCCCACCTTCCCGGGGCCGCCGACTGGTAGGGAGGCTCCCAGTAGCCATAACCCAGGGTGTCGCAAATCGCCTGCTTGTCAATGGCATGTTCCATCGCCTGCCGCACCTTGACATCGGCAAACGGGGAATCGGCTTGAACACTGTGACCGGCTACGCCGTAAAGCCCGGAAGAAAGGGACGAGATGTTGTACTTGCCCTCGGCTTCCATCTCTTTGGCATCTTTAGGCTCCACATCCAGGGTGACATCTACCTCGCCTGCCTTGAAGGAAGCCAACCTAACCATGGGGTCGGGGATGATGACCCACTCCATGCCATCAAGATAGGGTTTGCCCATCTGCCAGTAGTCATCAAACCGCTCATATACCTGCTTGACGTCCGTCTGCCAGCTCGCAAGCTTGAGTGGGCCCGTGCCCACGGGGTTCTTCTCACACCACTCGGCCCCGTTCTTCTCAAAGGCGGCCTGAGATATCATCAACCCGGCAGGGCCACCGAGATTGACCAGAACCATATTATCAAATGTGGAAAGATTGAGCCGAATGGTGGTATCATCAACTACGTCTACCGAGTCCACTCCCTTCAGTTCTGTTCTCGCTGATTCCCGGATGCCGTCCAGATTCCATTTTGCCACTTCAGCATTGAAGTCCGTGCCATCGTGGAATTTGACACCTTTTTGCAGAACGAGCGTGATGGTTTTGGCAGCGACATCCACGTTCCATTCCTTGGCCAGACCCGCCACCGGAGCACCCGTCTCATCAAACTTGAGAAGGGTCTCAAGGCTGGTAGAAGCAAACGTAAAATCATACAACTTGGCCATGGTCGGAGGATAGCCTAGGATGGTAGAATCCAGCACGTTGGCTACCCTCAGAATGCCGCCTTTGGACGGTCCCTTGGTCGCGGTTGGCACGACGGCGGGCGGTGGCGTCGCAGTGGGTGCAGGGGCCGTGCAAGCGCTTGCCAAAGCTTGCACGGCTGCTATACCCCCAACTGCGACGCTGAGGCGCAGGAAGTCCCGACGATTGATCTGCCCCTCCTTGTATTCCTGCAATAGTTGATAGATCTTGTCTGAGTCCATCGTTTCTCCTCCTTAGTTTTGATTTTGTTAGTTTTTGAGATTTGATGAGGCAGACAGGAATTTCTGCGGTAGAATTGGGATATGATATCCCAACCCAGGATACTTATCACAGAGGCAAACGCAGCAGGTCGCGGGCATTCTTTTCGAATATTCTTCTTTTGTCGTCATCACTGATGTCCATTTGCTCTATGGCATTGATCGTTTCCCTGGTATTTCTGTCCCCGCAGGTGGCATCGCCCAGGGGCATATCGGTACCAAAGAGCAAATGGTCGGCACCAAAGAAGTCATAAGCGCACATCAGCCCGGCTGTGTTCCCATACAGAGCCGTGTCGGCATAGAACAGCTTGAGGTAATCGGCTAAAGGTCTGGTAAGTAACTTGCCTGATTTTATTCCCCGGCGCATGTAGTCGGAGTTGGAGAATTGCGTCATCCTTTCCCAATATGATGGCACCATACCGCCGCAGTGATGAGTGATGAACTTGAGATTGGGGTATTCGTCGAATATGCCGCTAAAGACCAATCGAGCCATGGCAATGGTGGTTTCATACGGCCAGGTGAGTGCACGGGCAGCGCCATTGAGAGCCAGCTCATCGCCTTCTTTGGGGCTGGTGCCCGGATGAATCCATATTGGCAGATTGTACGATGCCATCTTCTCATAAAGGGGCACAAAGTCCGGCGAGTCGAGTGGTTTCTCGCTGGCTGGGTTGTATAACTGCACGCCCTTACAATTCAGGTCTTTGACCGCTCGGTCTGCCTCCTCAAGAGCAGCGTCTATGTTGTTCAGTGGCAAGGTGGCTACAGTGGCGACGAATCTATCTGGATATTTCATAACCAGTTCAGCCATTTCGTCATTGGCAAGCCTTGCCAGTTCAACGCTTTTCTTTGGATCGGCAATCTCCTCAGGAGCGGGGCGAGATAGCGTTAGTACCTGAGCGAGAGGCGCGTACCTGTCCATGATCCGGAATCTCTCCTCGAGATCATACACCGGTGGTATAGGTGGTTTGAAGGGGTAGCCAGAGGGGGATACTTTCAAGAGGGCGTCCAGATATTTGGGCGGCAGAATGTGAGGGAAGATGTCAATTTTGAGCGAGTGTTGATTTGCCATTGACTACTCCAAAACCACCCATTGGTCGGACGGTTATAGCACGTTAGTATACCATCTTTTGGGTGTGTTGTCAAAGCGAGTAGAACCCGATGCGGTTGCAAAGAGTATTGCTCGAATTTTCGAGGGGCTTTTTGCCAAAAGGGTCAATCTCATGTACAGTATAGAGAGACAATTCTGTTGTCCATGAGGTGATGGCCCATGAATATGATCGAACAGGCCAAGGATTTTGTCGCCCGCCTGCTCCATTCGTGATTGCACCATCCTCAGTCTTCCCAAAGGATTCGAAGACCTCGCTTGGATTATGACCTCCAGCGAGGACGACCAACAGATCCGAGAAGAGTTCCTTCACTTTGCTCTCAACAACGGTGCCGATGTTTGCATCGCCCATGACCAGAGAGTTGATCCTCTCCTCAACTGGACGGATGCCTTTGAAGATACAGGACTTTTCTTGGAAGTCAGTGACCCAATGGCTTCTCCTTTGGCGATCTGCTGCAGACACTACCCATTAAGGAAAGTTGCCCTGGTGAGGAAACCGCGCTTCTGGAGCCGATCATTCTGGCCCTGTGAGTAACTATGTTGTTCTAGTCAAGACACCCTGCATCCTTCTCGGTGATTTTGACAGCAGTAGCGAGTGAACGTGGTGGATATCCAGCAGGTAGCCAGCCGATGGCGCATGACAGACACATTGGATCGCGAAGCAAGCGAAAGGCCACGAAAGCATTTTGCGACTTTCGTGGCCTTCGTTTATTTCGGTTCTTGACCGAACTGGCTCTTTCTGCTATACTTCACACGGTCACAGTCGGATTGTAGCCGCAAGGGGTGAGGTATAGTTATGGTAGGCGTCATCACCTTTAATGAATGGCGTCGTTTTCCATGTGGGGGGAACTTTTGGCCTCTACGATGCGTCTCTAAAGCAGCCCATCGGCCGGCCCTCCGGCGGCACGGGAGAGGTGTTTATGGAAAGACCGCCTGGCAAAGTCAACGATTCGACGAGAAAGGGCAAGCCAACACCTTGGTTGATCAAAGCCTTCATTACCGCATCGGTGGTCTTTGTGGTTCTTTTCTTCGTCACTCTCGGGTTTGGCCTCATTGCCTACGCCAGAATCGCCCTGAGCCTGCCCGCACCCGGTGAACTGGGCGCCCGCTCAGCTGACTTTGTGAGCACCAAGATCTACGACCGCGAAGGGGGTCTCCTCTACGAGCTGTTTGATCCCCAGTGGGGCAGGCGCACCGAAGTGCCCCTGGACCGCATCTCTCCCTACTTGATTCAAGCTACTATCGCCACCGAGGACAGGTATTTCTACCAGCACCCCGGCTTCGATCCTATCGGCATCGTCCGAGGTATCTGGTACGCTGTGAACGAAAGGGAAATCGTCTCAGGCGCCAGCACCATCACCCAACAGGTGGCCCGCCTCGTCCTGCTTTCTCCCACGGAACGAACACAAGTCACCCTTTCCCGCAAGATCAGGGAGGCGATCCTGGCGGCCGAGATTACCCGCCGCTATCCCAAAGATACCGTCCTGGAGATCTATCTCAACGAAATCTGGTATGGCAATCTGGCCTATGGCATTGAGGCTGCGGCTGAGACCTACTTCGGCAAGTCGGCGGATCAGTTGAGCCTGGCAGAAGCAGCCCTCCTGGCTGGCCTGCCGCAGTCACCGCCTCTCCACGACCCCTACTCCAATCCTGATGGCGCCAAGGCCCGACAAGCCGTGGTGCTGGGTCTGATGGTGGAGGCAGGCTACATCACGCCAGCCCAGGCCGAGGCCGCTCATGCCGAGGAGCTAGAGTACATTCCCCTGAGCTTCCCCATCAGCGCCCCCCATTTCGTGATGTACGTGCGCCAACTGCTGGAGCAGAAATACGGAGTCGAAGCCCTTTCCAAGGGTGGGCTTAGGGTATACACTACCCTGGATCCTCGCCTGCAGGCCATCGCCGAGCGGGTAGCCGAGGAACACGTCAACAGCCTCGCTGAGAAGCACGTCACCAACGCGGCACTGGTGGCCCTGAAACCCGACACAGGCGAAATTCTGGCCATGTTGGGCAGCGTGGATTTCTTCGACGAGGAGATAGCCGGCCAGGTCAACGTTGCCCTGCAACCGCGGCAGCCGGGATCCTCCATCAAGCCCGTCACCTACGTGGCGGCCTTCGAGAAGGGCTGGACGCCGGCCACCCTCTTGTGGGACGTGCCGACGGAGTTCCCCGACGGGGCCAATCCACCTTACAAGCCCACCAACTACGACGACAAGTTTCGCGGGCCGGTGCTTCTGCGCACGGCGCTGGGAAGCTCCTACAACATCCCTGCGGTGCAGACCCTCCAGTTCGTGGGCCTGCCGGACATGCTGGCCCTGGCCCACCGCCTGGGAATCACCTCCCTCAATCGCCCCGACTACGGCCTGTCCCTGACCCTGGGCGGGGGCGACGTGACCCTGTTGGAGATGGTGGGCGCTTACGCCGTCTTCGCTAATGGCGGAGTGCGCGTCCCGCCAGTGGTCATCGCGCGGGTGGAGGACAGCGAAGGTCGTGTCATCGCTGAAGCCTCCCCCCCAGGGTTGGGGGGGATTGAGGGGGGGGTGGGGCTTGTGAGGAGAGTC
>CAZQDO010000071.1:0-16277 GCA_964592085.1 uncultured Anaerolineae bacterium
GGCTATCTAACGCCGAATTGCCTCAACAGAGGTCGAACAAGGCGCTGCACCCGACCGCCCACAGCCTGTGCTCTGGCTTGCAAGCTCGCTTCCGCTCAGGCTTTCGGCGGCGGGTGAGTTCAATCGTTAGTGCGCTTGGTCAGAACTTGGTGGTGAACTGCTGTTCCAATGGAGTTTGGAGGATTGAACACCTGCCCAATGCAGCCCCCCAGATGCCCGATGCGCTGGGGGGTTATGCGTTCAAGCAAGTCAACAGCTTTGCGGGGATGGACAAGGTGTGGTAGGATAGTGGCATCCAAGATTCCTGCTCCACGCGCTTTGGAGTTGGTCGGCTGGGGAAGGTGGTTTCCTGCATCCGCCCGGTGGCTCAATCCTGGCCGCTAGGCCACCACTTCACCGGAGATGTCTGCGAAATGTCCAAGTTTACAAGATCCCTCTTGATCGTTACTCTGGTGTCGCTGTCGGTGATTCCATTATTGATGATGGTGGTCCGATTGCTTCGTCCGCCACGTATAGATGAAACCATTGAGTTATTTCAAGGCGTCTCATATGAGCGATGGGTACGTTCGGCACCGCGACCGTTAATGATTCATATCGTTGAGGTCGACTTGCAATCACCAGGTATTGATTTCTTGGTCACGCCTGGCGATGATTCCAAAGGCTTGGAGATTCCAGCACGCAGGACCTCAGCATTTCTGGAGGAATTTGATGTGCAAGTAGCAATCAATGGGGGCTTTTCTGAACCTTTCCGCGCCGGCACGTTTCTGTGGGACTACTACCCACATAGTGGTGATCCGGTGGACGTGACGGGATTGGCCATCTCGAACGGTAGAACATACTCTGAGGACTATGAGGCGAAGCACCCAGTCATCTGTTTTACTCCAGGACATGCAAAGATTAGTCATTCAGGTTGCCCAGAAGGAACAACTCAAGCCCTGGCAGGAGGTGGAGTTTTCGTCCAGTACGGAAGGTCTGTTGTGCAGGATAGTGCTGGCACGTTACATCCGCGCACAGCGGTTGCTGTGGATGAAGCGGGAGAAACACTTTGGTTGATAGTAGTGGATGGGCGGCAGCGTAATTATAGTGAAGGCGTCACATTGGAAGAACTGGCAGACATAGCAGTGGAGCTAGGAGCCGATCGAGCACTCAACTTGGATGGCGGCGGGTCTAGCACATTGGTAGTGGCGAGGGGCGGAGAAGCGAAGGTGTTGAATGCTCCAATTCACACGCGAATTCCAATGCGCGAGAGACCAGTGGCTAATCATCTTGGGGTATACGCTCAACCGGTTAGAGAGTAGAGTCGGCGAGAGGGCCTTCAACAGTTGGAGCGCTCTTTCCACCCAGCAGCCTGTAACATGCTGAGCTTCTGCTCCAATGGAGAGGGAGATCGCATGAACATGCCCGGTTTCATGGATGCCCAACTGGGCGAACACAAAAAATCGGGCAGGGGTGTTGCGCTCCTGCCCGATTTGGTTTCTTCTTCAGTTGTTGCGGAATCCTGGCATGGCCGGATCACGCGGTCACGATTCGCCCATCCTGCAAATGGTACACTTGATCCACGTATTCGTCCGCCGTCGGGTCGTGGGTGGCCATCAGCACCGTGATCTCCTCCTGCTCCACCACTCGCCGGAACAGAGCCAGGATCTGCCGCCCGGTGGCGCTGTCCAGTTCCCCCGTCGGCTCGTCGGCCAGGATCAGGTCCGGGCGGTTGGCCAGCGCCCGGGCGATCCCCACCCGCTGCTGTTGCCCACCCGAAAGCTCGTAGGGCCGATGGTTGGCCCAACGGGTAAGCCCCACCAGCTCCAGACAGGCCTGCGCCCGCTCGTGCCGTGCCCGTCGCCCCGCGCCCTCCATCCGCAGGGGCAACTCCACGTTCTCGAAGGCGGAGAAGCTGGGGAGCAGAGCGAAGGACTGGAAGACGAAGCCGATCCGCCGGCGGCGCAGCCGAGTGTGGGCCCGTTCCGAAAGCGCCGCCAACCGCTGGCCGAAGAGGTAGACCTCGCCAGTTGTGGGCCGGTCCAGTCCACCGATGCAGTTGAGGAGGGTGGTCTTGCCCGACCCGGAGCGGCCCCGCAGCGCCACGAACTCGCCCCGCTCGATCTCCAGGTTGACGCCCTGCAAGGCGTGCACCTCCCGCGCCCCAACGCGGTAGATGCGCGTCAGCTCGTCCGTGCGGACGAGAGCCCCTGCCTCACGCTCAACCTTATCAGTCGTCATTCTCTCCCCCTTACTGGAGTCTGGCGAATTCTCGACCCTACCATATCTTGGGGAATCTGCTCGATTGTCCCCAAGATGTGGGTTCGCAGTTGCCACTTCAGTGGCTTTTGCCCCGCCACCAACGACTAAGGCCAAACTAGTTTGGCACGTCGTCACTACGAGCCAAGAATGCCAATGTCCAACCAATATCGTGTTGTTACTCTCCGCCGAACACTTGCACGGGGAAGTCCGGATCCACCTGCGTGGCACAGGTGTTGGTCAATTCCTGACCTTCCAGATCCTCTCGACTGTCGAGGCAGGCTACGAAATCTTCGGCCACGCCCTGCGCCCAGGCCAGGGCTGCCTCGGTCTCCTCACCTTCAATGACGCGATCATAGGCAGCTTCGAACCAGTACACACTCCGTCCAATCTGGCTAGTTTCGTCAACCGACAGCCCGGTTGCTTCCCGGCTGTGGGAGATGACGAACTGGTACGTGTCCGCCAATTCCTCGCCCGCCTGCTGGCGGAAAGCCTCCGACTCGGCCACTGAGCGGCGGGCCGGCAGTCCGCCTGATTCACCTGGCCGTTCGGTGAGGAAAATCAGCCAGTCCCAGCAGGCTTGAGGGTGGGCTGCCTCGGCGGTGATGAAGTAGCCCGAGAAATAGATCTGCCCGTAGCCTTTGCCTTCCGGAGCCAGGGGCATGGGTGCGAAGCCATAGTCAAAGTCATCCGGCAGCAAATAACTCAGCCCTGTGATCAACATATCTCCATACGACGTCCACATCGCCGCCCGCTCCGAAGAGATCAGGGATATCCGCTCTTGATACCCGGTCATATCTGGTTGATAGGCATTGATAGGTAAAGCCGGTTTCACTCCGTGAACCAGCGCCAGGTCGGCGTACCACTGCACGGCCTCAACGGCCGCGGGATCATCGAAGCGGACGGTCGGTGGATCGGTATCATAGTCAATCAGTTCCACGCCCCGCTGTTCGATGAAGAAATTCAGGTCCATCGTCTCCCCCAGATAAGGCACAAAGCCGTACTGCTTATCGTCTCCCTCACCGGCGGTCAGCGCCTGGGCAATGCTTGCAAAGTCATCCAACGTCCAGCCGGCGCGTGGATAGGGGACACCAGCGGCCTCAAAGAGCGCCTTGTTGTAAAGCATGAGGTAAACGTTCCCCTCGGCGGGCAGGCCCCACAGCTCGCCCTCCCAGCGAAAGGCGGAGAGCGCCTGGGAGTAAAAGTCATCCAGCGGCAAACTCTCGTCGCCCTCCAGGAACGGCTGCAGGTTGAGGAGGAGTGCGCGGTACTCTGGATCGGACAGGGTAGCATACCCGGCAACACAGTCTGCGCCTTCGAACAGGTCTTCCAGGCCGAAATTCGGCTCTGTGAAAGATGGCTGCGCGACTTTGACGGTGATCTCAGGGTGCAACTGCTGAAACTCCTCGGCCAGCTTGCGATAGTGGCTCGGGTCTACACCCAGAACCGAAAAGCGGATGAGCTCGCCCGCACCTGGTTTCGGCTCTGGCTTGGGCGTGGCCACGACGATGGGAGTGACTTCTTCAGATGGCTTGCCCGCGACAGCCAACGTCTCCAGGGCTTGGGCCTGGGCTTCGGCCAGGGCTGCCTCCACGTCGCTCTCCCCTTTAACGACAGCCTGGATGGCGCCCATCAGTGGCCCCCAGACCTCAGACATCTGGTTCAGCGTGAAAGGATTTTCCAGAGCAACCTGATAGGCAGCGACCTGGTCTTCCGCCAGGTCTTCCCAGAAGCCAGACTCCTCGGCCACAGAACGCCGGGCCGGAGGCAAGTTTTGCATTGCCGCGCCTGGGAGCTGGCGGCGCGTCAGAAAGACCAACCAGCGCCAGCTTTCGTCAGGATGTTGAGTGCCAGCGCTCATGACGTAGCCCTGCACCCACATGGGATTAACCGCTGCCTTGCCTTGGGGGAAAGGCACAATGCCCTGGCGGTCCTCCTGTCCTGGGCCCACAACCACGACGGTACCGCCGGCCGACATTGCCGCTTTGCCCTCGGTCAGCGCATAGAGTTCCAGGTAGTCTTCCGGCCCCTCCGGCAGGCCTGGCATGACGCCGTGCTCCAGGATCAAATCGGCGTACCATTGCACCGCCTGGGCAACCTCCGGCCTGTCCAGACGTGGCGTCGGGGGATCGGTGATCTCGTCCATCAATGCCCCGGCCTGACTGAGCATCAGCGCCAGGGGCATGTTTTGTCCCGCGTCCACAAAGCCATAGCGGGTCACTTGATCTCCTTCACGGACGGTGAGCTGCTTTGCCTTGTCCAGGAAATCGTCCCACGTCCAGCCAGGCTGAGGGTAGTCTACGCCAGCTTCGTCGAAGACGTCTTTGTCATACTGGATGAGTTGAAGGTAGGCGTTGGCTGGCACAGCCCATTGGCCGCCATCCCCTTGATACGATTCCAGCATACCGGGGTAAAAGTCCTCCGGGTCAAAAGTGCGATCGGCCTCGATGAACGGCTGGAGGTCCCGCAGCAACCCCCGCGGCTGCGAGTACTGGTCACTACGAGAGGTGTCGGCGGCAGCGGCCAGTTTTTCTGCGGCGTCTTCCGGCCAATCGTCGCCCATCTCTATGCCCAAAGCCTCGTAAATGGGCACGAGCTGCACCTTGACGTCCGGGTTAAGCTGGTGAAACTCTTCGGCCAGTTTCTCAAACTCGGCCATTTCCCAGTCGTAGCAGGTGAAGGTGATGGTCACGCTGGGGACTTCCACGGGCGGTGGAGTATTGGTGGCTGCCGTCTCCTTTGACGGGGTTTGATCTGCGGATGGCCCAACGGTGGGTGTGGCCTCGTCTTTGCCGCCGCAGGCGGCCAGCAGCGCCGCCAGCAGCAGCATTGAGATCAGAATGATTGTCCAACGGTTCCGTCGCCTTTTGATAAGCATGGCGTCTCCTCCTCCGAGAGAACTCGTGGGACTGCGGACGCAAGTCCGCCTTTCCATGCACAAAGCAGACTTGCGTCTGCACTCCGGCCCGTGAATTCTTCAGTACCGAAATCGGTTTCTTGCCCAGTGAGTGGTGTGGACGCACCATGGAGCAACTCGCAATGACACTTCTGCCCCCCTACTTTCGCCGCCGCAACAGTCGCGCAAAGAGGCTTCGTCGCTGCGGTGGTCGTTCGTCGGTAGGGACTTGGGTGACTTGCTCCTCCGGCCCGGGCTGGTCAGGAGCGCCTGGCGTCGCTACTTGCCCAGGGACGGGTCGAATGAGAACGCCGTCGTCCACGGCCTCCAACTCCGCACGGCCTCCAATCCCAAACTGCTCCAGGTACTCCCTCGGCACTTGCAGCCGCCCCGCCGAATCGAGCACCACGTACTCGTGATACGTCACGTCCTCCTCCGCTGGATGCTCACCGACCATGGCTTGCTCCAACTGGCTCACCTGCCGGATGGTCTCGGTGCTGGTCTTGCCGTCGCGGATGGCCACCACGCGGTCCACCAGTCCGACGATGCGAGGCTCGTGGGTGACGATGATGATCGTCAGGTCCAACGTCTCGCTCAAACGGCGGAACGTTTCCATGATCGTGTGGGCGGTGACAGAGTCCACCTCGCCGGTCGGCTCGTCGGCCAGCAGGAGGATGGGCTTGTTGGCCAGCGCCACGGCGATGGCCACTCGCTGCTGCTCGCCCCCAGACAGTTGCACCAGCCGGTGCTTCCGCCGCTCGTAGAGGCCCACCGCCTGCAAGAGCTCCCTGGCCCACTCGCGCTTCTCGCGGCGGCCCAGCCCCGCGATGTTCATGGGCAGTTCCACGTTCCCCTGCGCCGTCAGGTAGGGGATCAGGTTGCGCGAGGTCTGCTGCCAGACAAAGCCCACCTTCTTCCGACGATAGCGGTTCAGCCCCGCGTCGGAGAGCTTGAGCAGGTCTTGCCCGTCCACTGTCACCCGCCCCGCCGAGGGCCGATCCAGTCCGCCCAGGATGTTAAGCAGCGTGGACTTGCCCGACCCCGACGCGCCGACGATGCCCAGCATCTCGCCCCGCTCGACCATCAGGTCCAGCCCTTGCAAGGCCACCACTTCCAGTTCGGCAATTTTGTATATCTTGACTAGGTTGTCACAGGTAATGAGAATATCGTTTGTGTTTTGCATCTAGTTCTTTCAATCAGGATTCGTATATTCGTAGATTCGGGATTCGTAAACTCGTGTCTCCCGCATCTACGAGTCCACGGACTAAGCTACCTCGCCCAGCTTGATGGCCTCGAACACCCGCATCCGAATCAGCAATACCAGCATGGCGGCAACGGCGAAAAGGAACATGGCGCCAAAGACGGCGTAAATCTGAAAAATGTCGGCCCAGGCCACCTGCACGACGAAGGGAGGGGTGTGAGGGTGCTGGCCGCCACGCACTTGCAGGAACGGGATGAAGAGCCGGCTGGCCCAGACCCCCTGGCCGGTGGCGATGGCCGCGCCAGTGACGATGAGGGCCAGTTGCTCGCCGGCCAGGAAGGCGGCCATCTGCCCCACCGACAGGCCGATGGCTCGCAGCACGCCCAGCTCGATGAACCGCTGGCGGAATGAGAAGACGGCGTAGAGCAGAAAGCCCAGCACCGTCAGCCCTGCCGCCGCCAGAAAGCCCACCGATAGCACGCCGAACAAGCCCTGCCGCTCTGGTTGCGTTTGCTCTTCCAGGATCATCTGGCGAGCGTCGTCGTGGTTAATGACCAGGAAACCGATCTCCTGCAAATCGGCCACGACGTCTTCGGACGGGCGCTCAGCATCGGTGGCCAGCCACACGTCGTAGGGGTACTCGTCGCCCATTTGCTGGAAGGCATAGTCCAGGTTGCCGACAAAACATGGGCCATCCTCCGGATATTGGGTAGGGAACAGGTCCAGCACCCCAGCGACCACGAACTCCACCGTTCTCCGCTCGCCGATCATGGTCAGGTCCAGGCGGAGCGGGTCGCCGATGCCCAGGGCGTTGCGGGCCAGAAAGCCCCTCTCGACCAGCAGGGCGCGGGAATCCAGCGCCAGCAGATTCATCAGTCCGCCCAGCGAATCGGGCGCAAAATCGCGCCGGAAGAAGGCGACGTGAGGAAAGTCTATCCGATCCACACCGACAAAGGTCCCTTCCTCCAGGGCCCCCAGGGTTGATCGCACGTGATACTCGCCGACGCGGGCCGCCGTCTGCACTCCCTCGACCAACAGGTGATCGCTGACTGGCAAGAACAGCCACTTCGGACCCGATTCTTCCTCTTCTTCCTCTTGCGGCGTCGTCTGAGACCCAAAGGGATCCTGAGGTGGCTCGGTGCTCTCTCCGCTCTCCGCAAGGTGGAGGTCACTGCCGACTTCGTAGTACACGCGATCCACCAGGTGATCGTCGAGAGTCAGGGCCATGGAGGCCGTAAAAGCGGCCAGCCCCAGGGTGAGGATGAGGAGCAGCAGTGGGCCAGTGTAGTGCCTGGAGGAGCGGGCCAGGTGGCGCAGGGCCAGCACCGACGATGTGCCGGGCAGCCAGTCGGCGATCCAGGCCAGCGTCGTCATCAGCAGCGGAAAGAGGCGGATGAACACCAGCCCCAGGGAAAAGATAAAGAGCGTGGGCACCAGGAATAGCAAAGGGTTCTGGAAGGGGTCGGAGGTGGCGCTGCCGCCCAGGTTGACCGAAATGGTGCCTCGCTGCTGTAGCAGGTAGTAGCCGTATAGGGGTGGCGCCAGCAGGATGAGGTCGAGGAAATAGCGCTGCCAGGAGGGTCGCCGCAGCGCGCGGGCTTGCTCCTGTTTGTGGGTGACGATGGTGTGTCCAGCGGCGGACAGCGCCGGCAACAAGGTGGTCAGCATGGCCAGCACCACGGCGCCGACGGCGAAGCGCAGGCTGCTCCAGGATAGCCGCACCGTCAGCGGCGGGCGACGCACCAACGTCAGGAAAGAGCGAATCTGGCCCATGGCCAGGGAAAGCCCCTGGCCCAGCAGTATCCCAAACCCCATGGCTACCGCGGCCAGCGCCAGTCCTTCCAGCAAGTACACCCCCAGCACTTGCCAGCGGGAGGTGCCCCGACTGCGCAGGATGGCGATCTCGGTCTGTTGGCGGCGCACGGCCATGCCCGCGGTCAGGGCCACGAAGTACAGAATCAACCCCAGCACCGGCACGGCAAACACCGACAGGAGGATGGTCAGCAGGTAAGCCTGTGAGCGGTACTTCTCCATCGCCTCAGCGGGCGAGACGTACAACTGGGTATTGGACAGGAGCGAGGCTGCGCGGGTTTCGGAGAAAGCGATGCGCCCCAGCAGCGAGGCCACGTCTTCGGTGTGAACCCCTGACCCATCCAGCAGCAGAGACCACACGGCCACGTAGACCTCGCCGGTCAGTAACGGTGCGATTCGCTGATGGAAGGCGGTCTCGGGCACCGCCAGCAGCCGGTCGAAGGCATCGGGCGTGTAAAACCAATAGACATCCTCTGGATTGATGGGCTGCCAAACGCCGGCGATACGCACCGGAATCTGCACTGACTTGCCGCCCCGGGCACCGGATTCCTGGCTGCCAAAGAGCACGTATTCCTCGCCCACTTGCAGCCCCAGCTCATCGGCCAGCTTGTGGTGAAGCAGCACTTCCGTCGCCGGGTCGGTCGGTGAGGGTGGAACAGGGAAGCTTCCCTCCAGCAGGGTAATGTGCTCGATCAGGTCGCTTATGAAACCAACGGCCACCCACTCCAGCGGGTCACGGACGTCGGCGTAGGCTGCTTCGGAGGTGGGGAAGAGGCGGAAGTTGTCGGTCTTGAAGTAGCGGACGACGCCCTCCAGCGGCAGGCCGATGTCGGCGGCGACCGGCCCTCGCAGGTAGGCGTCGGCCTGCTGCACGTCCTCCCAGTCCATCGCGCCGTGCCAGGCGCCGATGTAGCGGAAGCGAAAAGCGAAGGGTGGCGTTCCTTCGCGGGTGGTCTCCAGTTCTTCGCGCAGCAGCCGGTGGTTCACCGCATCGGCGTAGAGGGGCACGCTGAGACTAAGCCCCACGGCGGCCGTCCACCCCAGCAGCAAGCTGAGGGTCAGCCCCTTGTTGGCCCACAGCCGCTTGGCGGCGATGAGGACGATGGATAATAGATTGGATAGGATAGTCATGTTGGTAGACTGGTAGATTCGTAAATTCGTAGATTGGTAAGGGCTATTGTCCGACGATGATTTGGCCTTCTTCCAACCCCTCCAGGATTTCCACGCGGTCGTCGCTTTCGATGCCGATGGTCACATCCGCGCGGCGCTGGCGGTCAACGTCCTGCACGATGACGAACTCGCGACCCTGGAAGGTGCGGATGGCGGCTGGCGGGAGCCACAGCACGTCGTCTTTCTCCTCCAGGATAATCATCACGCGGGCCAGGTCGCCCAATTGGAGGTCGCTCAGGTCGCCTTCCAGGCTGATCCGGGTTGACTTGTCCTCGCCAGCCAGGGCCTCGCTGCCGCCGCCGGTACCGTAGGGGTAGGGCAGGCGGCGGACGGTGCCGTGCCACGTCTGGCCGGGGTAGGCCCTGAGGGTGACCACCGCCTCTTGCCCCTCGGCCATCTCCTGCAACTGGCTGCTGGAAAGATCGGCGCTCACCTCAATGGCCGATGGATCGGCGACGACGATGACGGGTTTGAACGCCTCGGCAGGGCGGCCTGCGTAGACAGAGAGCGAAAGCACCTCGCCACCCGTCGGGGCGACGATCTGGGCGTCGGCCACCTGTGCCTGCAGGCGTTCCAGAGCCAGTTGGGCCTGGTTCACCTCGTTGACCAGCACCGGGTCCACGCCCTCTTTCAACCAGTCCAGTTCCTGCTGTGCCCGCTGCACCTGGAGGGTCAGTAAAGGGTCCACGCCCTCTTCCAGGCGGTCCAGTTTCTGCTGCGCCCGCTGCACCTCGATGGACGGCAAGGGGTCCGCGTCCTTTTTCAGTGAGTCCAGTTCCTTCTGGGCGCGCTGTACCTCGAGGGTCAGCAAAGGGTCCACGCCCTCTTGCAACTGCGCCAGGGTCGCTTTGGCCTGTTCGGCTTCGATCTGCTGCAGCCTGACGTCGTCCTCGGTCACGGTTGATTGGAGGGCCTGCTGATAGCGAAGCTCGGCTTCGCGGACGGCGATCTCGGCGTTGCTCACAGTGATGTCCATCTGGTCTCGGACATATCCAGGCGTCCCCGACCGGCCCTTCACCGCATCCCGTTCCAACTGGGCATTCCACAGGTTGTTTTTTGCCTGCTCCCAGCTCAGACGGAGCAGTTCGATATCAGCCGGGTCTGGCTCCTCCTGCAATTGGGCCAGGCGAATCTGGGCCACTTCCAACGTCCATTGCGCCTCGGCCGACTGCCGCTCGTTGGCCTTCTCGGCTTCCTCCAGGTTGATCTGGGCAATCTGGAGCGCCCATTCTGCCTGGGCAATGGTGTCGGTGTTGGCGTCCTGGGCAGCGGCCAGGTCGAGCTTCGCCTGGGCGATGGCGTCGGCGTTGTCGTTCTGAGCCTGGGTCAACTGGGCCTCGGCGGTGGTCAGGTCCAGTTGGGCCTGGGCGATCTGCCGCTCCAGCGACTTTTCCGCCTCGTCCAGCCGCAGTTGCGCCGAGTTGAGAGTGACCTCGGCCTGGGCCATTTGCTTCAGCAGGTCGTCAATCTCCAGCTCGGCCAGCAGGTCGCCGGCCTGAACCTGATCGCCCCGCCCCACCAGCACCCGCTTGACGTAGCCGCTGGTCTTGAAATAGAGCTCCGTCTCCTCCACCGCTGAGATCCGCCCGGTGAACTCCAGTTGCTTGGTGATTTTGCCCCGCTGGACAACGTAGGTCGGCTTTTCCGGGACGTTGGGGGTGGGGATGGGAGTGGGGGTAGGAGCTTCTTCCTCGATGGGGCGGCCAAAGAGACCCTGGCAGCCGGTGAGGAGGGTAGCTAGTACCAATAACGCGGTGAGCTTTCGGTGGGAATTGAGCATCTTTACGACTCCGTGTTGCGTGAGGCGTGTGGCGGGGCGATGACCCAACACGAAACACGCCCGTTTGATGGTATTTTAACACAGAACGGATGGTTTGTCCAGAAGTCGGATTCGGGGCGGGTGCTATCAATAAATACGTTGGCGGGGGCAGAGTATTACAGGTTTGGTGCGAGGGCGGTTTCCTCTACCGGCACCACCCGGCCGTTGAACTGGAGTTAACGGACCACCATGCCTCGCTGAGTGATGTAGATGGGCCTCTCCAGCACGACAGGTGTGAGGATAGGGGTGGGGGGGGCGGAGAGAATGTTTAACGGCATGAGCCAACAGGGCTATCTCCCTTTGGCCCCAGAACGGCGGGCAGGCAGGTCGCCGCTCTGGGGAAACTGCCGTACCAAAAGAGTTAACTCCTCGGAGGGGCTTCAGGGGATACCCTTTTTCAGATACTCTTGAGCCTTTTGTTGAGCCTCTTCCAATGCAACGTCTACATCGGTTCCTTTGGCTACTTCCGCCCAAGCTTCTTGCAACCAAGCGAGGAGTGGTCCTGGCCGATCTTCGAACCCCAGAACAAAGGGAGCATCAGCTTCCAACGCCTTCTGGTAGGCGACGGCCATCTCAGCACCAACCTGTTGCCGAAACGCTGGTGAGTTGAGCAGAGAGGTGCGCACCGGTGCCAGGTGTCCAGGTGGCAGGTGCTCGCTCAGGTAGCGAATCCATTGCCAGCATGCCCCTGGCTGTTCGGTGTGGGGAGAGATATAAGCAAACCATAACTCGGTGTAGGCTGCTGAGCGCTCACCCCGAGGAATGGGCAGGACACCGAGTTGACGGTCGGCCTCGTAGAGCCAGGCCGCGTCCCGGTTGCTGGCCCAATCACTCCACATCGCCACCCGCCGGGCATGCAATAAGTTATAGTCCCTCTCCCATGGCGCGTTCATAAGCGGTGGCGTTACCCCATGTACTTGGTCCAGGTCAATCCACCATTGAATCGCCCGCTCGACGGCGTCAGAATCGAGATTTATGATTGTTTCCTCATCCTGTTGCTGCATAAGATGGACGTTGTAGGACTCGAGATACAGGTAGACGTTCAGGCCATGCCAGACATAGCTCGAAAAGCCGTATCGTTTGTCTGGCTCCTCGCCCGCTGTCAGTTGCACTGCGTAAGTGAGCAAGTCATCCCACGACCAATCCGGGTCAGGATGGACAATACCGGCCTTCTCAAAGACTGTTTTGTCATAGTAGATGACTTGCACATCCAGGGCAACGGGCAGCCCTGATGTCTGTCCACCTCTCTCTGGCCAGAGCAACCAGGGCACATAATCCTCCCTTGAGAACCCATCATCCGCTTCGATGAGGGGTGTCAGATCGAGCACCGACGGGCTGCCTGGATTTGAATGAACGAAAGTAGGGAAACTCCACAAAAAGACATCGGCGCTGTCCACCATCAGGTCGAGGTCGACTATCTTGTGTCCGGCCGTGACGTCCTTGACCTCCACCTGTATATCTGGGTGGGTCTCCATAAAAGCCTGCGCCAGGGCCTCATAATGCACTTGTTGTATCCTCGACCGGACGCCAAAGGTGATGGTCTTCTGCGGCGTCTGTGGCCTGGGCGGTGGTGTCGCCACGACGATGGGTTGTGATTCGAACGTCGCCCTGTCGGCCTGCCACGTCTCTGCTCGTTGTTGCGCCTCGGCCAGAAACTCTCCGGCCGACATCTCTCCTTGGAGCACCGGCGCTACAGGGCCGACGACCCCTGAGAGCTCCAAGAACCCTGGCTCGACGAGGGCGTGCGTTAGCGCATAGCGGATAGCGGGCGCTGCGTCTTCTTGTTGCGCCCAATATGATTCCGCCTCGGCCAACGACTGGCGAACTGGCACCATGCCCTGGCTGGTCAGCGGCGGCGCTGGCTGCCGGGTCAGATACTCGATCCAGCGCCAGGCTGCCTGGGGATGGGATGTGCCCCCGCTGACTGCGTAGCCCAAGACCAACAGTGGATGGGCTGCCAAGACGTCCTCGGGCAAGGGAGCCACACCGATGGAAGGAAGCTCCTCAGACACCAGCCAGCCCCCCGAGTTACTAAGCCTTGTCGTCCACATCGCCGCGCCACCGGATGCGACGAGGTTATAGAAGCCTACCGTATCACGCTCAACCAGGCTGGGCATCACGCCCTGTTGTGTGGCCAGCGCTCCATACCAGGCCAGTGCTTCGACCGCCTGGGGGTTTTCCAAGAAGGGTTTCATCAACGCAGACTCGGCCTCGCGGCGCAACAAGCTGCCCCCGTGTTGGTAAACAAGCGCCAGAGGAAAGCTGTTGCTCAGTTCCACGAACCCGTACCGGCCTGTCCTGTCGTCCTCGTGCAAGGTCAGGCGCTCGGCCAGGGCGCCAAAGTCCTCCCAACTCCATCCGGCCTCTGGGTAGGCGATACCGAGTTGATCGAAAACCGCCGGATTGTAGAACATCACCAGGGGGTCAGCGTAGGCGGGCAAGCCCCACAGAGCGTCGTCGTATCGAAAGGCATTGAGGATGCCAGGGAAAAAGTCTCTACTTATCACCTCGGTTTCTTCGAGTAAGGGCTGCAAGTCGAGTAACAAATCCAGGCGTGCGGCTTGATCCAGTCCCAGGTTGTACCATAAGAAAGCATCGGCCTGGCTGGCCAGCGCCTGCAAAGTGGGAGCTGGACGGGAAGGATCCCACGCCTCGAAAATGTCATCCGTCTCCCGAATGTACACGTTGATCTCTGGGTGAATCTGTTGGAACTGATCGGCCAGAGTCTGGTAGGCCGTCACCTGGCCGGAATGGCAGCCAAAGGTAATGACCACCTGTTTGGCCTCGGGTCGAGGGGTAGGCGCCACCCTGGTGCAGGAAGTCAGCAAGCCAGCGACGATCAAGACAACCAAGATTGTTGTTGATCTGGTTACAACAGAACCCAATTTGGTTGTCTGAAACATCTCGTGCTCCTCCGGGTCAAGTATCTGTGGCAAAACCAAGTATATCATATCTTCTGACTCTGTGTGTTCGCTTCCCTTCGTCAGCCCTGATTATGCCATAGAAGGGCCGTCAGGTCAAGCAAGAGCCCCTCGCAGTTGCACGAGGGACTTCAATGTTGCTCCAAGTAATGTTGAGCAAGTTAGTGCTCTGCCAGGGCAATGATCACGGCGCATCCACCTCTTGGAGGCAGGCATCCGCCGTCTCCCGGTCTTCCGGGTCTGGGCGCTGCCGCAGGCAGCCCAGGTAGGCTTCGGCCTGCTGCTGCGCCTCACTCAGTGTGGCCTTGGCATCAGCGCCCTGCCAGAGAATTTCCCCCAACGCCTGGCTCAGCCAGGTGTAGAGAGCACTCTCAGCGTAAGGCGGGAGGCTCTCCAGGCCACGGAATCCGATCCAGTCCTCGCACTCCAGCGCCTCAAGGTAGACCGCCTGGGTGTCCTCGTCTACCTGCTCGCTGAAGGCGTCGGAGGTCAGCAAGGAATGGCGCGGGGGGAGGGTGCCAGTATCCGGGATACGTTCTGAGAGAAAGCGCAGCCACTCCCAGCAGGCCTTGGCGTGGGGTGTGTCGGCGGCGATATAGTAAGCAGAGTGAACCCAAGAACGCTGGCATCGACTCGGTTGCGGCAAGGGAGCAGGATGGAAATCAAGGGCTTGGTACCCCTGTGCCGGCTCGGCCCACATCCCCACCCGGTTGGCCCAGATTAAAGTGTAGAGATTCTGACCAGGGTACTCCTTCGATTGCTCAGGGATAGGAATGACCTCATCCTGAACCAGGCTTCTCAATTGCTGGGCCGCAGCAACTGCCTTGGGAGCATCGAAGCGAAAGGTTAGCGGTGCTGGACTCTCGTCTACCAGGGGGCCGCCTATCGCTTCAAACACACGAATGATCCTGGCATCGCCCGGGATGATGAAACCGTAATACTGACCGCCTTTGTCTCTTCCGGCCAGCTTGCGGGCTATCAGAAACACATCATTCCAGGACCAGTCGTTTTCAGGGTAGGGCAGGCCTGCTTCGTCGAACAGCGTGCGATTGTACCACAGCACCTCCACATTTACTCCGGCCGGCAGCCCCCACAGATTGCCGCCGTGGCGCACCCATTCCAACGCCCAGGGTAGATAGTCATCCAGCGAGAGGGTGGGGTCAGCATCAGCGAAGAGCTGCAGGTTTAGCGCTACCTGTCGTAGCTCTGGCACGGTCGCTGACCGAGTAGACCAGAAACAATCGGCGTCACTGGCCTTGAGCATCTCCGCTGGCCACATTCCATGGTAGTCAAAGTCCACTGCCTCGCGCACGATGACCTTGATATCTGGGTGAACCTCGTGGAAGGCTTCCGCCAGGGGTACATACTCTTGGCGGAGGAAGGTAACGAAGGTAATGGTCTCCACAGTAGCCTCTGGAGGCACAGGACTGGGAACAGCAACCGGTTCAGTCACTCTCGGCGCGGGGGATGCCAGCGCCTGCTCCTGAGCCTCAGCTAGTGTGTCTTCTACCTCCCTGTTCTCAAACACCTGCTCTATCGCCTGGCGCAGCAACCTCTCCACCGCCACTGGCCGCACCGGTGGTAAAGCGTGCTCAGCCGCGTAGCGAAAGACCTCCAGGGCTTCCTCACCCACCACGGCAGCATAATCGGAGGCGGAGATAAGATCCTGGCGGGCCGGAAGGCAATCAGGCGCTGCAACTTCCCGGCTGAGGAAGCGCAGCCAGCGCCAGACAGCCTCCGGATGGGCAGTGCCAGCGCTGATGAAGTAGCCGTAGAGCCGCACCGGGCTCCTGTCAGGCAGGGGTGCCAGCCCCAACGCCCCCTTCTCCTGGCGCGCTCCACTAACCCACATCCGGGACAGGAGGACGTTCATCGCCACTTCCCCCCCCTGCACCAACGTGAAGGCATCCGCGAACTCTCTCTCAACGGGGTTCAGCATCACTTCATCGGCCAGGGCCAGGTCAGTGTACCGCTGCACTGCCGCCACGGTGCGGGGGGCGTCCAGCGTCGGCACGGGTGGCCCTGCCGAATCGTCCACCAACCTTCCCCCCTGAGCTTCGATGGCCGAACCGACGCTCTCCAGCCCGAAGTCGGCAAAGCCGTAGCGGACAACCCGCCCTCCCTCCCGCAGCGCCAACTGCTTCGCAGCATCGAAGAGGTCGTCCCACGTACAACCAGGGGAGGGATTCTCCAGCCCAGTGGCGTCGCAGGCCGCCCGGTCGT
>CAZQDO010000072.1:0-16255 GCA_964592085.1 uncultured Anaerolineae bacterium
CCTTCTGACTATGCTCGATCAAAAAAATAAACAAGCTGATGGTAGCTTTGACGCTCTTCTTCATTCCCTTACCTCGAGCTGATCTTCCCAGACGATGGCCGAGAATCGCCCCTGTTGGAATTCATAGTTGTAACCGCAAAGTTGCAGAGCTTTCTGCGCGATTTCCTTGACAACGGCGGGGGGCACATCCTCCAGAGCCAGAGACAGACACCCCCCACCACCGGAGGTCAGGGTATGAGGCCCCAGTTCGACCATTATTGCTCCTTCCTGCCAGGTCTTGGGGTGATTGGTCAGCCAGTCTTCCAATTCATCAGCGGCGCAATGATATTCCTCAGAACCTTGTCCGTCCTGGACGAAGATGTCTACCTGCTTGATGGAGAAGACACTGGGCAGGGAGCTGATAAAAAGCATGACGCATGTTAGTGGCAGCTCCATACTCAAGCCGTCAGTGGTGGTCCCCACGTAGATTTGGGGGTCGCCAATGCGTCTTTCCCCCTTCCGTCGCCTTGCTTCCGTTCGCAACCTCTGTAGCCCCTCCCAATCGAGGACCTGGGCAAACTCTCTTTTCTCCTCGATGGTCAGCCGCTCAACCAACTGCGCCAGGGCCAGGGGAATGGCAGATGCCGATACAACCTCTTTTTGCTTCACATGAACCTCCTCCTCACCCAATCTCGGTAGACCACAGTTTTTATTGTACTACGGGAAACCGATCCTGTCAATTACTTTGCTTAAGCCTGCCTGAGCCTGGCCGATAGAAGCTCATGTTTTCCCCTCCCAGGCTGCAAGAGTGAGCTTGGAAGCCCTCAGGACAATCACCACCCCTCCCCCCAGGAGGAGAACGGCGTACAGCCCAAAGCCAGAGGCCAGGGGACCCCATGGCGCTGGAAGCAGAATGGCCCACAGGTGGGTCAGACGCGAGAGCCCAGCCAGGAAGTAGGCCAGGATGACCACGTCGCGCCCCATGCGTCCCCGGCTCCAAAGCCAGGCCATAGCCGGCAGGAGAAGCACGTGGTTGTACCTTTCGGTATGGGGGAATGGAAGGAGCCAATACAGCACCCACAGGTAGAACGCGCCCTCTGCCTGGGCTGGGCCTGCCCGGAGGAGCACGACGAGAAGGATCAGAGCTAAGAGGGCCACCAGGAGATACCCTACCCCCTGGATGACCTGGGGAGAAAAGGACCACGGAGGCGACCAGGTGACACTGTGCTTCTGTGCCACTGTAAATCCGGAGGTCTGGAAACTGTGGGGCCGCCCCAGGCGATCCAGCCAGGCGACCAGAGACTGGTCGTCTATTCCTGCCTGCTCGGAGGCAGATGAAACGCGGCCTGGCAGGAAGTGCGTCCAGTAGTCCTGGTTGCCGCTCGGGCTAACGACGAAACCCAGGCCCAAGGCAAGAAGGGCGGCCAGCGTGGCGAGGACAAACAGCCGCCAGCGGCGCAGCAAGAATAGCGCTCCTAGCCAGATGGCGGGAAAGAGCTTGGCCCCGACGGCCAAACCCTGGGCGAGGGTTCCTGCAAAAAGTGAGTTCTTTGTTCGCGGGCGAACAGCCTGCCCCACGGTCAGCGAGGCGGCCAGGAGCAAGATGCTGGTCTGGCCCAGGGTAAGGTCCAGGAACACAGGGCCAAAAGTGAGGGTAAGCAAAAAGACGACTCCCGTTTCCCTCCACCCATCGTATCCGGCAACCCGCGCCAGAATACGGGTACTCCAGGCGATGAGCACGAGATCCAGGACAAGCCAGGCAAAAGCAGCAGCAGGAAAGTCAAGAAAGGTCAGGGGTTGTAGCAACCAGGACCAGATTGGCGGGTTGTAAGTGATGGGTGGCTGCATGAGGAGACCGGATTTCGCCTGAAGGCTCTCCACGAATTCTGGAGACAGTCCATAGGGTGAGATGCCCAGGCGTATTGCCCAGGCTCCGGCATAGAAGGCTGCGAAATCCAACAGCCTGGGATAGGGGAAGAAAACATTGAGACGAAGGAGGGCCGTCCCAAAATGGATCAGCGCTCCCGCCCCCCCGACGATGCCCCAGAGCCATCGTCGGCCTATTGTCTTATGCTCGTTCGGCGAAGATGCACTCACAGATCGCTTTTCCAAATCCTTCGACAGGGCATCTCAGGACAGGCCTGAGCGTAGATGGCCATGGTCTCCGCAGCCATCCGCTGGGCCGAGAACTCGCGCACCACCCGGTCGTTCCCGCGCTGACCCATCCGCTGTGCAGTGGACTGATCTCGAAGAAGCCGAAGCAAGGCATCCGCCAGAGTCTGTGGCTGACGGGGTGGGACCACCAGGCCCGTTACGCCATCTTGCACCGCCTCTCGGTTTCCCCCGACGTCGCTGATGACCACCGGCAGGTGCATCGCCATGGCTTCCAGCGGCGCCAGGGGCAGTCCCTCCCAGCCCTGGGTGGACAGCACAAACACGTCGGCTGCGGCCAGCACCTGGCCTACATCGCGGACAATGCCCAGCAGCCGCACATTCTCTCCCAGCGTCAACGCGCGGGTCTGCTCCTCAATGGCCAGACGCAGCGGGCCATCTCCCACTATCAGCAGCCTGGCTGTGGGCAATTGAGTAACGACCGTTTGCATGGCGCGCAGGAGTGTGTCAAAGTCGCGGGGCCTGTTCAGGCGACACACTGTTACCAGGGCGGGCTGAATGGAGTCCAGTCCCAGTGCTGCGCGCGCGGCGGCTTTGTCGTACGACCCACGATCCAGCCGGCTCAGATCAGTGCCGTTGTGGATGGTGTGCGTGTGCTGGGGAGAGGCTATCCCATAGCGAAGCACCTCGGCCCGCTCGCTGTCGGAATCACATAGCGTGACGTCGGTCACGATTTGTAACAGCCGCTCCATCCCCAGCAGCAAGCTGCGCTTCAAGCCGCCGTGGTGCACAATGGAGAGCCCGTGCACACCGAACATGATTCTGGACCGCCGTGGGCCTACTGCGGCCAGGCGCGCCCAGAGCGCGGCTCGCGCCCCGTGGCAGTGTACGATGTCAAACTGGCCGCTGCGCACGAAGCGACGCAGTCTCCACCATTCGCCTGGAGAAAAGCCCACCGCGATGTCGAAGTGCAGGCAGCGGGCGCCGATGGCCTCAAAGTCGGCTGCGCTCAGTTGACCGCCGTCGTCCGGCATGACCACCGTGGATTCGTAGCGAGCCGGATCCAGTTCCTTGACCAGACAACGTACCAGTTCGGCACCGCCTCCTCGCGAGGAGGCGACGATTTGCAGCACGCGATACTTGCTCACGACTTCGCGCCCCTCACGCGGGCCCGCCATTCGTCCAGCAGGTCGCGCAGGCTCTGCTCCAATGAGATGGCAGGCTGCCAGCCCGTATCCGTCATCAGGCGAGTGGGATCGCCCAGGCTCACAGCGACGTCGTCGGGCAGCAGTTGGTGCTCGCGCTCGACGATCTGCACGCCAGACAGCCCCGCTATGGCCAACAGCAGGTGGAGCACATCGCCAATCGAATGGGGCTTGCCCGAACAGACGTTGTAGGCCGCGCCGGGAGTGCCGCGTTCCAGGATAAGCCAGTAAGCGCGCACCACGTCGCGCACGTCGGTGAAATCGCGCTGGGTGAAGAGATAGCGTACCGAGATCTCCGGCGGGCAGTGGCCTGCCTCAATCTCGGCAACCTGGCGAGCAAGGGTGGCGCAAACCAGGCCGGGGTGCTCGCCTGGGCCAGTCTGGTTAAAGGTGCGGGCGCGCATCACAGACAGGCCGTGGCCGGCGGCGTGCTGACTAGCCAGCAGGTCTTGCATGGCCTTGCTGACGGCGTAGGCCGTCACAGGGTTGAGCGGCGCGCCCTCGGTGATGGGTTGGCGTTCCGCAGGCACCGGCCCGTAAACTGCGGCGGAGCTCACGACCAGCGTGCGAGCGGCAGGGGCATAACGGTGGACAGCCTCCAATATTCGCAGCGTGCCCAACACATTCACAGTGAAAAGTTTGTCAGGTGCAACCTGGACGCCACTGCCGGGGACAAGCGCCGCCAGGTGGGACACGCGATCAGGCCGCACATCGGCTACCAGGGTCTCGGCCACGCCTGGCTGGGTGAGATCGCTCTGGTGTCCTGTCACGCCAGGTGGGAAGTTCGTATCGAGGGCGACCCCGAATACCGCTGCCCCTTGTGCCAATGCGTATTCCGCCAGATGCCGGCCAGTGAAGCCGGTGACACCAGTGATCAGGACGCGCATCACGCCCCTCCCTGTTTTTTGCCACGAATTACACGAATTTCACTAATTTTCTTTTTCTTCGTGTCAATTCGTGTAATTCGTGGCGGAGATTGCTCAGCCGGGCAACAACTCATCGGCCAATCGTTCAAAGTCGGCCACAGCCTGTTGGTAGTCGTCGGGGCGGCCGATGTCCAGCCAGTAGCCATCGTAGGGATAACAGTTCACTGTTTCACCAGCGGCCACGAGTCGCTTCATGAGGTCGGGCAAATCCAGGCGTTCGTTCGGACGGACGAAATCGAGCACGCGCGGTTCAAAGGCGTAAATCCCCATGCTCACCCGGTAGTGATGGGTCGGCTTCTCGGTATAGCCGGTCAGGCGACAGTGGGCGTCGTATTCTACCACGCCGAGGTCAATCTTCACGTCGCGCGGATAGACGGCAACGGTGGCGATGGCACCGCTGCCCTGATGGTGTGTCAGCATGTCGGAGTAGTCGAGCGCTGTGAGCACATCGCCATTCATCAGCAGAAAGTGGTCGGTGAGGCCGGGGATCAGGCTGAGGGGGCCGGCCGTGCCCAGCGGTTTCTCCTCGCGCGAATAGGTGATCTGGACCCCGAAGCGCTCGCCCTGGCCGAAGTAGGCCATCAGCAGTTCAGCCAGATAGCCCACGGCCAGCGTGATGTCAGTGAAACCATGATGCCGCAACTGCTGAATCACGATGTCCAGGATGGGCCTGTCCCCGATAGGCATCAGGGGCTTGGGCAGGATGGTGGTGTAGGGGATCAGGCGTGTGCCGCGTCCCCCAGCGAGAATGACGGCTTTCATATCGCATACCGCTCCGGGTCAAAGAGCTCAGGGTGGGCGCGGATCCAGGCGATAGTCCGACGCAGGCCCTCCTCGAGCGAAATTTGGGGCTGCCATCCCAGCCTGGCTTTGGCTTTGCGATGGTCGGCCCGCAGGCGGCGAACCTCACTGGCAGCAGGGCGGATGCGGGCGGGGTCTGTTTTTACTTCTACGGGACGACCTATCAACTGGATGATCAGGCGCGCCAGATCGCCGATGCTGATTTCACGGTCGCTACCCAGGTTGAAGGTCTCGCCCATCACGCCCTCGGCGGTGGCGCCACGGACAAACCCGTCCACCGTGTCGGACACGTAGGTGAAGTCGCGGGTGGGCGTGAGGTCGCCCAGGTGAGCCTCGTCGCGAGCCAGAGCCTGGGAGATAATCGTAGGGATCACAGCGCGAGCCGACTGGCGTGGGCCATAGGTGTTGAAGGGTCGGATGGTGACGGCTGGGACAGCGAATGAGCGGACGAAGCTCTCCACCAGCTTATCAGCGCCGATCTTGCTGGCCGAGTACGGCGACTGCGCTTGCAACGGATGGGTCTCGTCAATAGGGACGCGCAAAGCGGTGCCGTAGACCTCGCTGGTGGAAGCGTGGACGATCCGTGCTGGTTGGTGTACGCGGGCTGCCATCAGCACGTTGAGCGTGCCCATGACGTTGGTTTCCACCACCTCGCGGGGGTGGACGTAGGAATAGGGAATGGCGATGAGCGCGCCCAGGTGGAAGACGACTTCCGTGCCGCGCATGGCCCCGGCCACGGCGTGCTCATCGCGCAGGTCGCCGAAGACGAATTCGATCCGCTCACACACCTCGGACGGCGCCAGGCGCAAGTAGCCAACGTCGGCCCGCGAGGTGTAGCGCACGAAGGCTCGAACTTTGGCGCCCTCGGCCACCAGCCGTTCGACGAGGTGGCTGGCGATGAACCCGCCGGCACCGGTAACGAGAATGGAACGGTTGATTAGTGGTTGCGATTCAGTCATTGTAATGCAGTCCCCGGGCATTTCCTCATGGCTCTATTCCAGCAGTGGGGCCAGGTGATGCTCGATCTCGTCTACCTGGCGATCCCAGGAACGGGCCTCGGCGACGGCCCGCCATTGAGCCCGCTCTTCTACCCCAGGGGGATGGGCCAGCGCATCCCGCACCGCCGCCAGGAACTCTTCGAGCGTATGGGTGATACGGATGTGCGCGGCCTCGCGCCGCAAATAGGGCAGATCGGTCCCCACCACCGGCTTGCCCATGGCCAGGTATTCGTAGAGCTTGATCGGCGACAGCCCCTCGGTGTAGGGATTGACGCGGTAAGGGATCAGGCAAACGTCCAGGGCGGCAACGATTGACGGCACCTCGGAGTGAGGACAGGGTGCGAGCAGGTACACGTTGGGCAGCCTCTCCAGCGGCCCGATGTCCACGCGGTGCCGTCGGACCGGTCCGACGAGTACGAAGGTCGCATCGGGCAGACCTCTGGCACAGGTTGCCAGCAGTCCCACATCCACGCGATCATCAACAGTGCCCACCAGCCCGACCCGTAGGCGGGGCAAGGCGGCTACGTCGGTGGGCGGCGCGACCACGTGAGCTGGGTCGAAGTGACCGGTGTCCACCCCGCCAGGCAGCAGGTAGGTGTTGGGATTGAGCCGCCGTTTGGCAGCGGCCAGCCCCTCGGTGCGGGTGAAGATAACGTCCACCTTGCGGCACTGCTCGGCCTCCATGCGGGTGATGGCCTCCCGCGTCGTCAGGGGATAGCCCACGGCAGCAAAGTCGTCTATGCAGTGGTAGACCGCCGCCCGCTCCCCCAGCCGTCCGACCAGGTAGGCGGTGTGAGGCCAATAGGTCCAGAGTACGTCGGGCTGCCAGTCCAGGCCACGCAAGTCCCGCAGCAAAAGGCGCTGGTTGAGCTTGTTGACCAGCGGGTTGTAGTAGATGGGCAGCACAGGCAGCGGCGTGTAGACCAATGGGCCGTCTGTCACCCGTCGGATGAGGCCCAGTCGCCCCAGTGCGCGGCGCGTGCCGGCTGGGTCGGAGATAAGCGAATGGAGCGCGCGCGGGATCTCGACGAACAGCACGCGATGGCCCCGCCGGACGAGCCGCAGCGCGATCTGCTGGCGGGAGCCGAACTGGGGGGCGTCCCAGTCGGTGGTAGAGAGGAGAAGGATAGTCTGGTCTCGCACAATCGGTCAATGCCTAAACACTCGCATGGTCAGGTGAGACAATCCACGAACCAGGTAATGTAGTGCTAACTGAGTGGTCTTCAGTGGCCTTCTGCTCAGTATGCCAATTGATAAACGAATGAATTGAGGTGTTAGCTTTGCCTTTCTGCCTCTTCTGATAAATATCCTCTGTAGAATATCGTCAATGAGCGCGTTGTAGATGTCTGGCTTCACTGTTGGGTTCGTATCTTGAGAATAGGGTTCAAAATCCACAAGATAAAGCTTGCCGGATTCGTCCAGAACCATGTCTTTGATGTTATTCTCCATGTCGCTAAACGCAAACGACCGCAGCCAAATGTTCATTTGATCTATTTGGTCAAGGATGGATCTTATGGGCAATGGGCGCTTCCCGGATTGGGATAGCGCCAGTAAGTCATTACCCTGTATCCTAGAAATGGAGAGCCATCTGTCCTGAAGGGAAAAAGCGATCAATCGCGGCACGAAGGGGCAGTTTAACTCCTCAAAACGCTGATACGCAGCTATTTCGTTCGTAAAGCGACGGTCTTGGTCCTCTAATGATATATGAGTTGGACGGTTATCGTACTGCTTAACGACATGGTCAGAATGGAAAACCATTGTGAGGCCCTTAGCCTCCCTGGGAATCACGCGAACACTCTGGCCATTGCTCGGATTTGCTGTTCCCATAGAAACCATAATGCGAATCCACGCGGCTATTTGAACGCCCGGAATAAAGCGCGGTCCTTGGTGGGTAGAGCCTGAGATAGCCCTATAAAATCCACCCGCTGATATAAGCCATTATGTACCCACAAACGGCCGAGCGCAGCGTGATCCACATCTCTGGGCTTGTGATCCCCATACTCAAATGAGTATTCCCAATACGTGACTTCCTTAGTGAGAGATGAAACTGCTGAAACAGCTCGCAGCATGTTGCCAACGTACTTAGTGTACGTGCCAGGGTCGGAGATCATGCGCCAGGTATCATGAAAATCCCGTTCGCCGGGGGATCCATGTAAGTGATGGGCCACCGCAAAGCAGAGCACCATGTCCGATGCCCATTCCGATGGAATACTGAACAAATCAGTCACGGAGAACAAAACACAGCCTTTTACTTGCCAGGATTTCGCTACTATTCTTGCTATTTTGAGCCTCGATTCCAAAATGTCACACCCGATAGCGCGTTCTGCCCCTCTTAGTGCAGCCTGGATGACGAAAAAACCTTCCGCGCAGCCGATGTCCAGCAAGGTCTTACCAACCAGGTTGTCGGGCAATCCAATAGCTGCCAGCTTGTCTCGACTATCCAAAATGGACTCGTCACATCTCTTGGGTATGACCTCACCATTCGGGAAGAGAAGCGGCTGATAGCGGATGGGAGTCAATTGAATGGCCATGAAGTCACGCCACGAAATGCCAGACGGTTTCTTGGTTGTCAGGAGACCGGACAGGGTATCGATGCCGCGTTTTGAACTTGCATGAAAATCTCTTGCCAAACCATGAATAGTTATCCCCATGAGAGCTTCAAGTAGAAACTAGTCAAGCAATGACTCAATGTAATCCGATGCACGAATCTCCCCGGCAGGACATTTACTAATATTGCTTAGTAGCAGTTGCCGGTAGTAGCCAGGACCGAGACGATTCATGTACCCCTTCTGCATGTCAACTATCTCGCTCCACCTTTCAGGGTGCTTGGAAGCAACATGGAACAAGTATATATTACCGATTGGATCATTATTCCATCTGATGTAAATCGTTTTGAAATTACACTCCTCAAACAACTTGATTATCGCATATGGCGAAATTCTCCAATAATCATGGTAATACTTTTTATCTTGGTGAAATGACTGTATGTATGGAATAACTGTAATGACTATGTCTTTGGACAATGTACACAAATTCCTAATGGCTGTTCTTATATCATACACGTGCTCCAATACGGTATGGGAGAATACGACATCGAACCTAGAGGCTAAGTGTGATTCCAAAGACATGGGTATGTCCAAGTCTAACTCAATCTCAGCATAAGGGTCTGCACTGCCAAATTGCTTGTTGTAGTTCGATATTGTATAGGAATTTGAACTGATGAAGTAATCACGGTAAAAACCCCCCTCCTTATCTCTATCCTTTTCCGCACTAACATTGATTACATCTCCCGAGAACAGAGGCGTAAGTTTCCTTAGCTCATCATTCGACCAATAGCGAGGATTGCAGTCTCGATTGATTTTCCTCCACAAGCGATAGGCAAAGCGGAGATTCCAGAGAAGGACACGATTAACTATCATCTGAGTTATTGACGTAATAGCCATTCTTTCACTACCAGAAATGTCAGTTAAGACCCCTGGCGGGCCACTTCGTATGTCCGATATTCCATTTCTCTCCCATAGGTGCCAACTTGGCAGTTATGGTTTTTCCACAATCTCGCTCGCTTCAGTGGAGCGCAGCTCATGGGAAACGTACTCTAGCATCTTGCGCGGGTCGCTGGCATCGAAAAGAAATGTCAGATCGGCCCAGTTGATCTGCCGCGATAGAAATAGACAGCTCATAAAAATGCCAGTGCCAATGATGGCCAGAAGGGGCATGTGCCACGGTTGCCTCCACCCTAGGACCGATTCCAGAGTGTACATTGTCCCATACATCAGACCCCCAGCTCCCAGAAACCACACAGCCCGTAGGTAGAGTGGCACCCGCGCCCGCCGATTCAGGAGTATGATCAACACGCTTCCCCCCACCAGCGATTTGATTAACCAACCCAACGCTGCCCCCAGGCTGCCCAGGCCCAGCATCGGCATGCCGAAGATGGCGTTGGGTATCAGAATCAGATCGGCTACCAGCAGCGTCGCCAGGTTGACAACCGTTGTACAGACCTGGTAGTGAGGTTTGTTCAGGGCATAAGCCAGATTGCCGTAAGGATGGCGATAGGTTTTCCACAAGGCGTCCACTGCCAGAACTGCCAGCACGGGTATGGAAGGTAGAAACTGGGTCCCCAGCACCAGTCGTACGATAGGCTCGCGGAAGAAGATCAGCAGCGCAACGATAGGTGTCATAATCAGCAGCAAGTACTTTTCCGCTGCAAACAGGCGTTCTGCCACAATATCATGCCGGCCACGATAGGCGTCGCGTGAGCTTTGGGGTAGGAATAGCGTCATACCGGCCGCCGATACCTGCTCCGTAACGCGAAGAATGCCGGCTACCCCCAGGTAGTAGCCTACCTCTGCGGCATCCCAAAATTCCCCCAACATCACCCGGTCGGCGTTGGAGATGACGTTGGACAGCACGGTTGTCAGCATGACTGGCAGGGCAAAGGTGATATAACGGCGCAGGTGAGCCATTCGAGGCCGTTTGATCGAGTAGTTTCGGAATAATATGACGGCTACACCAAAGAGAACAACCTCCTCTAGCAAGTAGGCACCGCTCAGAGCGACGAGCCCCAGACCGGCTACTGCCACGGCGATCTTGGCTACAGCCGTAGCGAAACTGCTCACGATTAGCGCCGTGCTAGTTTTGGCTGTCTCCTGGCGTGCTCGAAAAGTGGCTTTGAAGAGGGAGCCTAGCCCTCTGAATAGGTAGATGCTGGCAAGCAAGTAGTAAGCCAGATAGTGTTCTGCTGCACTCAGGGGCCGGTAGCCCATCCGGCCAGCCACCACGGGTGCCAGGTACAGAACGATCATCACTATCGTTGTCAGGCCACCCTTCAGTATGAAAAAAGCACCGATGTTCTCAGCGAGATCGTCTTCCTCCGAGGCTCGTTTCACGTGGGTCAGTGAGAAGCCGAGGTCGGAGAACAAGGCCACCAGTCCAACCAACCCCAACAGATAGCCCACGGCACCCAGAACCTCTGGCCCCATCAGACGGGCGACGATGAAGGTCGAAGCGAAGCCCAACAGGGAATTGGCGAGATGGGTAGCGAGCAGTAGGAAAGATTTGCGTGCCAACACTTGTGAGCTATCCTATTGCTGGACGCATCTGGCGATGGCATCGAGCACGCGCTGGCTGACATTGCCATCGGCTAGTCCAACGTATTTTTGCAAATACTCCGATCTGGCATCGGGGTCCAACTGAAAGTCTACCAACGACATTACGGGAAGTTCCGTAATGACTTGTGGAATCGTCATCCAACGGTTCACCCCTTCGTAGTTATAAGCGCTTCCAGGCCAATTCGTACACCACAACTGATGGTAGATGGGGCGCTCTGCACGGGCCTTCACCCTTGGGCTTGGGCGGTGCACACACAGACCGGGAACGCCGGCATAGGTTGACTCAAGGGCGGCCGTGCTGTAAAAGTGGATACACAAGTTTGCAATAGACATTGCTTCAAAAATGGTTGCCGGATAGTAGGAATCGTCGTACAGCGCTTTGTCGGCCACGGCGAGCAGGTGAGGACGGATAGGATCCTTGAGCCGCCCCTTGACAATCAAGTACGCTCCGTTATAGTCGCAGAACCTGCGGATCGCTTCGGTCAAGCTGTAGTCGTTCCATTCATTTGTGATCCAACTCTTGTATTGTCCGACCAGGTTTCGGTCTTCGAGCACCCCACCAATGACCAACTGAATTGTCTGGTGGAGGCGGCCACGAGCGGCAAAGAAATGCTGCCATGCCCCCGGCTTGTTGGCCAGAGTGATGGGCAGCAGGAGTACTACGGGTTGCTCAAGCGGAATGCCCCAGCGGTACCGAACAGTTGACGCATCAATTTGAGAAAGCACATCCAGTTGAGGAAAACCGGTGTAGACGATTTTACTCTGCAAGAGGCGTCGGAACCATTGCGGGTTGCATTGGCCATTGGCCGTGTAGTATGAAGCAGCCCAATCTGTCCAAAAGGGAGAATAGAAACACAGTAAGTCAGATGATGCCAAATCAGTGGGACCAGCGGCCTTGAAGCTGTCAAGCCCACATTGCAGCATCACAAATCGGCAGTTAGGCATGGGCTCTGAGAAGTAGAAATCCTTGGGATGCAGGGAGATAACGACGCTCGCAGCAGATTCGGCGACCAGTCCCAGGCAGTCATGTCTATGCACATATCTACGCACTCCTACGCTGCCGTGTCGAAACGTGGGTACGTCATCGAGCGTGGGATTCAGGTAGGCCTTTGGCCCTTTGGAACTCTTAGCTAGACGAAGCCAGCACTCCACCTCCCAGCCCCGTTGTAGCGCTGCCTCAATTACGGGAGCACAGAATTTGAGATTATTAGTACGGTCAATGATGAAAGCCAGTCTTGTCATATTCAATCCTGAAAAGCACGAATACCCTATTCTAGTGATATCTTCCCTTCTCTAATCAGGGCGTCTAGTAATATCAAATCATCTTCGGAGTCAATATTAACCGCCCTGTTCATAATGAAAGGTCGTGTTTTGTTCGGGAAGAAAGTGTGTTGTTCAACCAACGCTCTTGCCCGAATCACGTAGATCGAGCCCGTCAGCCAATATACTTCCCGCAATATCTGCCTGGGGAGTTCTCTCTTGCAATCCTCCAGAAACGGCTTTAAATATCCATCTGCGCTTATCACCTTCAGCTTACAAGGATGCGGCTCGAACAAACGTGATACAGAGACAACTGCCTCCAGGTCTGTCTGCTCTCGCAGCATTTCGATAGCGAACTCTATTTCAGCTACAGTTCTTACGGGACCTGTCGGCTGAAGTAATACGACTATATCGTAAGCTCTATCGAGTTTCGGGAGCAAATCAATGACAACATCTATCGTTTTCACCGTGTCTCCGGCCAAATGTGCGGGCCGTAGCCCTACCGATTTCGCACCGGCCTTGCGCGCTACCTCTTCGTACTCCCCTGAATCTGTGGATACATAAACGTCATCTATAGCCTCGCATTCGACACCTTTACGCACGGCCCTCTCTAGCAGAGATTGTCCTCGAATTATCGCCATATTCTTATTGGAGAATCCCTTGGAGCCGCTTCTTGCTGGGACTATTCCGACTACTCTCATAGAATCACTCCCGAGTTAGTAAATATTCCGCTTCTTCCTGCCGAGATCTATGCGTGCAAGTTCGGCTGCAATCTTCTGGCCAGCCTCTCCGTTCCCAAAGCGCTTATCGGGCTCATAGCGCCCATGTTCCAATTGCCGGAGGACCTGTTTCTGAATCTCGGTTTTATCGTAATCCGCAAAGACAACGTTGGGGCCATGTTCTCTACCTTCCTGACGATCCCCCACCAATACAACAGATACACCTAAGAACGCTCCCTCGCGGATAAATGATGAAGAGTTCCCTACACAACAGACAGCGTTGTTAAGCACTCGAGCGTAGTCTTCTGGAGAGAAGTTCTTATAATAGTGGAAGTTCGCATCCATGTTCCGTTCCCGAAACAGCCGGATGCCTTTGGACACATGATCGCTGCCGGCATCGACGTTTGGCCAAAGAACGATTTTTTGGATTTCCTCTAACTCTAGCAGGGCTTCTAGCGTGTGGCTTACTTGTTCGATACCGTGACCATAACTTGTGGTGACCGGATGCTGCACCACCAATATGTATGGTTTCGTCCAGTCCACCGGTTTGCCGACTCCACCATACTTCTCCATGGCCGTGTTGCAGATGCTCAGATTTTCATTTACCAAAATATCCATAGCGGGACAGCCGTAGTTGAATACTGTCGCTGGGTCTTCCCCCATCTTAATAACTCGTTCCCGTGATTTTGCTGTAGAGACGAAATGAAAGTCTGCTAGCTTGGTGATGGCGTGTCTCACCCGGTTATCAATATTTCCACTTACCTCCCCTCCCTGGAGGTGGATGAGAGGAATGTTCAGATAGGTCGCTGCGATTGCGGTCGCCATCGTTTCAAAGCGATCCGCGACGGTAACTACCATGTTAGGCTGCAAGTCCTCGAATGCTGTGGAAAGTTCGATTATCCCAAACCCTGTAGACTTCGCCTGAGTCGAGGGCGTTTCGCCCTCAACGACGTATTGGATCGAGCGGAGTGGACGAAAGCCGTCATCCATCATAATGTTGACAGCTTTGCCGAAACGCTCCAGCAGCGCGGACGCCCCTACGACCAACTGCAATTCCAGCGCAGGACGCTGCTGTACGGCTTTCATCAAGTACTTGACGCGTGCGTAGCTCATACGGCTCGTTACAACAATACACACTGTGCGCTCGCTCATTGCAAATCCTCTTTTTGGAGAAACGTCCACTTCTTGATATCCCTGTTCACCCGCCTGTCTATCACTTTCCGATAGTCCTTGGCCGGTATCCCGCAGCCCAAAGGTTTTTTCCCCTCCAAGTCCGCGAAACTAATGGTGCTGCCTTGCGTCAATCTTTTGTTCACTGCCAGAGACTTCTCGAAAATCTGCTTCATGTCCTGAAATCGCGATACGTCACTTTTGTCGGATTTGCCGCCTAGAGCCTTTTCCAGAAACCGAACCCCTTCTACCATTTGCGTAAGTTCCTGAACCGTCAGCGAGGAACTGCTGTCTGGACCAAACATCTGCTTATCAAAAACGACGTGCACTTCGATCGTCTCTGCTCCCAGGACGACAGCCGCAAGTGATGGGTAGATCGTTCCAGAGTGATCCGAAAGTCCCACGGGTATGTCGTATCTTTCTCTTAGCTTCGGTAGGACGTTCAGCCCTACTTCCTGAGGAGGTGTGGGATACATTGTTGTACACTCCAGCACAGTAAGGCGGTTACCGAAAGTGCGCAGGAATTTGACTGCCTTGTCGAGTTCGGCCCAACTGCTCATTCCGCTAGAAAGAAAGATCTCCCTACCCGTGCGAGCAATCTTTTCTAGCAACAGGAAATTGCTCACTTCGCCCGACCCAACCTTATAGCGTTTCACCCCCACTGACTCTAGCAGATCTACTGCCGCGTTTGAAAACGGCGAACTCATAAACTCAAGCCCAACCTCATCGCAATGAGCCTTCAATCCCTGCCATTGAGCAAGGGTAAACTCCATACGCTCCCAATACTCATACCGGGTCTTATCCTCGTAGGAGAAGCTCACGCGGAAGGGCTCGTGGATGCTGCTTTCAGCCTCGGCAATGTGTGTTTGAAACTTGATGGCATCCACTCCGGTCGTCGCGATAGCATCTATATACGAGTGAGCTATCCCCAAGCTGCCGTCGTGGGCCTGTGCGATCTCGGTAATGACAAATACATGATTCTCCATCTCGCGCTCGCTCCTTATACGCAGAAACCGGCTTGGCAATCTTACGCTATTTGCAATACTCGCATCCTCAAGAAAAGTTGATTGTAGTACTCCCTTGCCGCTTCTCGATTCTCGAAATCACTTGGCTCACACAGCCTCTTCGTAAGCGCAATAACGATGCCTTTCATGCTAGAGAGCTCTCGCTCATTGAGAAAGTCTCTCTCAGCCATGGCCTCAGAATAGCCAACCACTGGCCCCAATCTTTCTTCTATGAAGGATAACTCATCCTCGTTTAGTACAGACTTGTATTGCTCCAATGGCCTTCTTGATATAGTGGCAGGCAATCCTCCGAACGACGAGTTCCCGGCCCACGGCATGCCGGCTAGAGTGGGAACGAGCATCGCCTTGTTGAATCTCAGGCCTATTCGATTTGATAGAGATTTCATGATCTTCTTTGGGAACTGCACAAGCTTTTCATACTCAAGCACAATATACTGCTCGCCAAACTTCAACTTGTTTTCTAAGGCATATCTCAGCGCAAACAACCATCGGCAGACGACAAGATCTAGAAACTCTGGCGGCATGCTAGGAGCCTTCTTGTCAGAGGCCACAGCATTCTGATACCTTGTCATTGATGCATAGACAGCTCTTGGATCTCGAATCGTGTGAATGAAGTAGGCGTCTCCAAATACCTGATAAAACCGCTCCAACTCGGCAATAAACGTTCGTGAGTTATGATTGACCACACAGGTCACCTCTCTCAATCCACAAGTTTGCTCAAAGAAGACATCCTCAACAGTCTGAAAGATTTCTTGATCACTGAGTTCCTTTTTTTTGCTCAACCTGTACGAGAGCACTCGACTGAATTCCTCGTAGGTTAGTTCGGGATCTGCTTGACAATATCGCGCCTTTGACTGCAAGCGACGCTCTGCAAACTTCCGAATCTTCGCGACAACTTCTTGCGACTCGATATCGCAGAAGTTGCCTGTTTCCCTGAAGCGATTGAAGT
>CAZQDO010000073.1:0-16248 GCA_964592085.1 uncultured Anaerolineae bacterium
CATCCATCCCCAGGATTCGGGTGGATAGGTATCAGATACGCTGTCGGCAAAGGTCAGCTTGAGCGGGCCGCCCGTCTCGGGTAGCAGGTCTGTGCCGTCGGCAGCATAGGCCAGCACGATGTCGGTCCCCTTGCAGTCGGCGATTTTGACCTCAACAGTGTAGTCGTCCGAGGCGACGAACTCGAGGGTGGTCGCCCCGCTGCCTGGCTTCACCATCTCCACCAGCCGACTGAGGGGGAGGCCCGTGTAGGTGAACTCGGTCTCCAACCACGGATCATTGGTCTTCAAGTCTTTGCCCTCTTTCTTGATCATGTCCAGGTCAAACTGGTATTCGTCGCCGACGTTGGTCACCTCGATGTTGCCTTTGACCGTCAGCACCACTTCGCCCGTTGGCGCCGCCGGCTTACTGGGCGCACAGGCAGGTAGGGCCACCACCAGAAGCGTGAGCCCAACGATTGCTACGGTAATGGCTAACTTCTTTAACATCGCTTCCTCCTTGATGAGCTTTCATTTCACGTTTCACTTTTTACGTTTCACGTTTACGCATCACCTCCCCTCAACCCCTGAGCCCAGTGAGAGCGACACCCTCCACGAACTGCTTCTGCACCAGCAGGTAGAACACAATGATGGGAAGGGAGACCATGACCGTCGTGGCCATGAACATCCCCCACCTGCCCCCCTCCTGACTGACGAGGAACCGCAGACCGATCTGAAGGGTACGCATCTCCTGGCTGTTGGTCATGATGAGGGGCCAGAGGTAGTCGTTCCAGGTGCCCATGAAGGTGAAGAGGGCCAGGGAAGCTAAAGGCGGCTTGGAGAGAGGAAGCACGACCCACCACAGAAAGCCCAGGCGGCTGCAACCGTCCAGTTTGGCGGCATCCTCCAACTCCTGGGGGATGGTCATGAAGGTTTGTCGCAGCAGGAAGGTGCCGAAAGCACTGACGGTGAAAGGGACGATCAGGGCGCGGTAGGTATCCAGCCACCTCAACTCCTGCAAGATGAGGAAGGAGGGGATGATGGTAAGCTGAAGGGGTATCATCATCGTGCTCAGGAATAGGACAAAGAGGACAGACTTGCCAGGGAAATCCAGTCGGGCAAAGGCATAGGCGGCCAGGGAGCAGGTGATCAGTTGCCCCAGTGTTACCGCCGAGGCGACGAAGACGCTGTTGAAGAAATAACGTCCAAAAGGCGCGGCTCGCCAGGCATCCAGGTAGTTGTCGAGAACAAATCGAGACGGTATCCACCTGGGGGGATAGGTGAAAATGCTTCCCGCTTCTTTGAAGGAGGTGGAGACCATCCAGGCGAAGGGCATGATCATGGCGATGGCGCCGGTTATCAGAATTGCATAGATTGCTATGTTGCCGACACTTCGGGCGAAGTGGTATGCAGGGAGTCGCTCTCTCGGTTTCGTCAGGGCTTCTGTAGTCATTATCACCAACCTAAGGTGCAACGCACTTCGGAAGTGTGTCGCACCTGGACTTGTCACTGATAGTGGACCCTGGGGCCAAGAACCTTGAACTGGATGAGGGTCAGGCCCAACAGGACGACAAATAGGACGCAGGCTACCGCTGAAGCATAGCCCAGGTTGAAGAACTGAAAGCCGTGCTGATAGAGGTAATAGGCGATGACGGTGGTGCTGCCCAGGGGGCCGCCGTCGGTCATGACGTGCATCTGGGCGAAGGCCTTGAGGGAATTGATGACGGCAATGATGAGGATGAGGAAACTGGTCGGGGTCAGCAGCGGCCAGGTGATGTGACGAAAGCAGGCCCAGGAAGCAGCGCCATCTATCCTGGCCGCATCGTAGAGGTGCTGGGGAACGTTCTGCAGCCCCGCCAGGTAGATGATGATGTTGTAGCCCATTCCTTTCCAGATGCCCATGATGATCAGGGCCGGCATCGCCCAGCGGGGGTCGTAGAGCCAGCGGAGGCGAGGCAGACCCAGGGTGTTGAGGATCCAGTTGGCCAGTCCGAAATCAGGGTGATAGATCCACATCCAGACCACGGCCATGGCTGCGGTGGAGGTGATGGTAGGCAGGAAGTAAGCGGTGCGGAATACTGCCAGCCCGCGTAGCTGGCGATTCAGAAGCACGGCGATAGCCAGAGAAATGGCCATGTTCAGGGGGATGGAGCCCACGGTATAGTAGAGGGAGTTGCGCACCGCTTGCCAGAACTCGTCCGAAGCGATGAGGAGTTGGTAATTGCGCAGGCCAATGAAGGTGCGATCCACTATCCCCAGCCTCCACCGATGCAGGCTAAGGTAAAGGGTATAGAAGATGGGAAAGTGCTTGAAGAGGAAGAAGATGGCGATGCTGGGAGAGAGAAACAGGTAGGCGGAGAGCACCTCATCCCAGCGGCAACGCTTTCTCAGGCTTCTGGCCTTATGCCGCATTCTCGCTAGAGTCGCCACACACCTTCCCCTCAGCACGAATCTCGGAGCACCAGCTCGGTTGGCAAGAGTCGCCTTGTGGAAGGTCTGCTCTCGTCTCTGATCCTCTCCACCAGCATCTCGACGGCCGCAGCCCCCATCTCGTGCTTGGGCTGGGCCACCGTGGTCAGGCTGGGATTGGTGAAGGAAGCAGAGGCGATGTCGTCGCAGCCGATGATGGCCACATCCTGTGGTATGCTCAGCTTCTTCTGGCTGACAGCGCAGATCGACCCGATGGCCATCAGGTCGTTGCAGGCGAAGACGGCGGTGGGAGGCTCGTCGAGGGCCAGGAGTTCCCTCATCGCCTCGTAGCCGCCTCTGGAGCGGAAATCTCCATAGACTAGTAATTCCTCGCCCAGGGGGAGGCCATGCTGCTCCAGAGCTCGTCTGTACCCTTCCACCCGCTTGCTGCTGATTTCCAGCTCCTGGGGCCCGGCGATACATCCTATGCGGCTGTGTCCCAGCGTGATGAGGTATTCGGTGGCCTGGTGGCCGCTCCCCACGTTGTCGGCGATGACCGTATCCACCTTCACCTCTGGAAGCTCCCTGTCGCAGACGACGACGGGCATCCCTTGCTCAATGAGGGCCTGGACATGGCTTGAGCTTTCGCCGGCGGCAACAAATATGATGCCGTCTACCTTCTTCTCCTTGAGAAGCGCGATGTAATGGGCCTCCATCTCCAGGTCACCGTCGGAGTCGCAGAGGATGACGTTATAGCCCAGCTCAAAACCCGCGTTCTCCACCCCTCTTGCCACCTGGGCCAGGAAGGGGTAGGAGATGTCGGGCACGATCATGCCGATGTTGTGGGTTTTCCTGCTTCGTAGGCTTCTGGCGATGGCGTTGGGATGGTAGTTGAGCTCCTCCATCGCCTGGCAGACTCTGGCTTTCAGCTCATCGCTCACGAAGCGCGTCTCGTTGATCACGTGAGACACCGTAGCAGTAGAGACCCCGGCTCTTTCAGCAACATCTTTGACAGTAGGCATTTTGGCCATTTCCAGTTTTGAATAATCTAGTAAACGATTACGTAATCGTTTAACGGAAATATAGTATAAAAAACTAGAAAAGTCAAATTTGACATCTTCATCGTTTTCTCCTATGATCTACGTAAACGATTAACACAGGAAGTTAAATGACCGAATTAAGTAAAGCCTACCTGGGTTTGGGATCGAATCTGGGAGACCGCCAGGACAATCTCATCCAAGCCCTGCAGCAAATGAAGAGTAGGGTAATGGTGGAGGAGGTCTCCTCTTTCTACGAGACGGAGCCTGTGGGCTACCTGGATCAACCCCGCTTCATCAATGCCGTCTGTCTTGTTTCCACCGAATTATCCCCTCAGGAACTTTTCCACTTCCTGAAGCGCGTCGAGAGGCGCATGGGGCGACAGCCTGCATTTCGCAACGCACCCCGCCCCATTGACGTGGACATCCTGTTCTACAACGGCCTGATCCTGGAATCGCCTGATCTCACCATCCCCCATCCCCGCCTGGCCCAGCGGGCCTTTGTCCTCGTTCCCCTGGTCGAGATCGCTCCCGCCCTGGTTCACCCCGTCCTGAAAGCCACCGTCGCTGAATTGTTGCAGAAGGTGGATGCCGGCGGAGTGAGGAAGCTCCCCCGTAGCCTGCAAGCGTCTCTGGTACGCGACATTCAGGAGACCAAGCCCGCGGTGCAGTGAGCCTGAGCCGGGTGGGGATCACCGATATGCAGCGCATCATCCGGCTGGCCAGCGACGGCGGCTGCGACCTCTTCTACGCTAACCTGGAGCTCTTCGTTGATCTCAACCCCGAACAGATGGGTGTGCACATGTCGCGCTTTAGTGACGTTCTGGAAGAAGTGGTGGATGAGTACTATCAGACAATGGGCTGGGACCCCGACTCCGGCCATCCAACGGCAGCCAAGCTGCACGAGCTGGAGCTGGGTTGGGTGGCGGACGAGCTTCGCAAGCGGGGCTTGGCGATCTAAGCCGTAGCTGATCTCCAGAATACGCAGGCCACGCGACTCCGGCCAACGAGTCGGTTTGCTCATCGTTTTCCAGCCTCTAACTGCTAGGCAGCGGTTAGAACGCCACAAACGCCCCCAGCAGTGAAATCGCGGCAAAGCTCACCACGCCGACGGTGAGGGCGGCGCCCAGGCCGACGATGAACGGTTTTATGCCCAGGCCCTTGAGTATGCGGAGGCTGGTGCTCAATCCGACGCCGGCCAGGGCCACGACCATGAGGTTGACGGCCCAGTTCTTGATAAAGCTGTAGATGCCCTTCCAGGCAGCGCTATCCCACAGCCCGAAAGCATTGCCGCCAGCGTTGATGCCCGCGTCACCGATGGAGCGCAACACGGCGCAAACCAGGAACCCAACGATGAAGAGCGGCAACAGCTTGGCGATGCTGGTCTTTTTCCCTGCGGACTTAGTCTGCCCCGCCGTCTCGCGGGCATAGTAGAGGGCCATCAGCGGGATAACGGCGGCCATGAAGACGTTGCGCACCAGCTTGGTGACAGTGGCAACATTGAGGGCGCGGGGAAGCGAGAACACATCAGAGAAGACCAGCGCAGACCCGGTGACCTGCGAGGTGTCGTGGATAGACGTCCCCAGGAAAAGCCCAGCCTTCACCGGATCCCCTGCAAAGATGAGGTGGGCGGCATACGGATACACGAGGGTGGCGAGGATGCCGAAGATAGTGATAACCGCCACGGCGTAGGCTACCTCCTCGTCTTTGGCGTCAATCGCTGGGCCGGTGGCGACGATGGCCGACACCCCACAGATGGAGGTGCCGACGGCAATGAGCGTTCCCAGGCACTTGGGCAGGTTGAGCCATTTGGTCAGCCGGGTGGTGAAGAACAGCGCGGCACAGATGCACAGCAAGACGATGGGCACGCCCAGGGCGCCGAGCTTGAACACGTCGAAGATGCTCAGGCGAATGCCCAGCAGGATGATGCCCAGGCGCAAGACCTTCTTCATCGCAAACTTGAAGCCCGGCCTGAGCAACGCCGGCAGAGGGACGACGTTGTTGATGATCAGGCCGAGAAGGATGGCCATCATCACGGCCGAAATTGGGGTCTTCTCAAAGTCCATCAGAGTGACGCCGATGTACTTGCTCAACCAGATGCTCAACCAGGCGAGCAAACCAGTTGCCAGCAAGCCTGGTAGCAACTGGGGGACTTTGTCCACCGTCACGCCGAGCAGGTTCTTCTCCCATGCGCTCATCTGGCGCTCGGGACGTGCTGCGTTTGTGGTAGTCAACGATTGCCTCCTTAGGTTGTTTTTAATTGTTTTTGTACAGCTCTTACTTCTTTTTTGTCCGCGCTTGCACCTTTGCCAGGTCCTCCAGTACGGTGATGATGCCTGAGTGGCCCAGGTCGCCCCGCCCCGCGGCCAACATCGCCGCGAACAGCTCATGTACCAGACCGGTCACCGGCAGCGGCACGCCGTAGTCATTGCCCGTTTTCAGGATGATGTTCAGGTCCTTGAAGTGGGACTTGCTTTTGAAACCGGGCTGGAAATCACCCTGGATGACGCGCGGACCGCGCACGTCCATCACCCGCGTCTGGGCATAGCCGCCGCTCAACACCTCGACGATGATGGCGGGGTCCACACCCGCTTTTGCGCCCAGCACCAACGCCTTGGCTCTGGGCGACCTCCTGGGGTGAGAAAGCTTCCTCTGCACCGGCAACCACCAGCTCTTGCTCCGGCGCACGGCTGCGATTGTGGACAACCAGTGAGTAGCCGGCCTTGAGCAGGTTCCTGGCCATGGAGCGGCCCATGATCCCCAGGCCAATGAATCCGATCGTTGGTTTCGACATTGTGCTTGTACCTCCTATCTTCGTATTAAAAGGTTTCTCCGTGTTCCGCACGTCTTATCGTCATAATCTTATCACATCTTGCCACTCTTGACAACTCCGTCAGCAGTTTTTGCAGCCGCCTGGCGCATAATACACTTGACATCGCCCCACAAATGCGCTACACTCAACGGCTGCCGCCCCCATCTCGTGCTTGGGCTGGGCCACAGTGGCCAGGCTGGGATTGGTGAAGGAAGTGGAGGCGAGGGCGTCGCAGCCGATGATGGCCACATCCTGAGGTATGCTCAGCTTCTTCTGGCTGACAGCGCAGATCGACCCGATGGCCATCAGGTCGTTGCAGGCGAAGACGGCGGTGGGAGGCTCGTCGAGGGCCAGGAGTTCCCTCATCGCCTCGTAGCCGCCTCTGGAGCGGAAATCTCCATAGACTAGTAATTCCTCGCCCAGGGGGAGGCCATGCTGCTCCAGAGCTCGTCTGTACCCTTCCACCCGCTTGCTGCTGATTTCCAGCTCCTGGGGCCCGGCGATACATCCTATGCGGCTGTGTCCCAGCGTGATGAGGTATTCGGTGGCCTGGTGGCCGCTCCCCACGTTGTCGGCGATGACCGTATCCACCTTCACCTCTGGAAGCTCCCTGTCGCAGACGACGACGGGCATCCCTTGCTCAATGAGGGCCTGGACATGGCTTGAGCTTTCGCCGGCGGCAACAAATATGATGCCGTCTACCTTCTTCTCCTTGAGAAGCGCGATGTAATGGGCCTCCATCTCCAGGTCACCGTCGGAGTCGCAGAGGATGACGTTATAGCCCAGCTCAAAACCCGCGTTCTCCACCCCTCTTGCCACCTGGGCCAGGAAGGGGTAGGAGATGTCGGGCACGATCATGCCGATGTTGTGGGTTTTCCTGCTTCGTAGGCTTCTGGCGATGGCGTTGGGATGGTAGTTGAGCTCCTCCATCGCCTGGCAGACTCTGGCTTTCAGCTCATCGCTCACGAAGCGCGTCTCGTTGATCACGTGAGACACCGTAGCAGTAGAGACCCCGGCTCTTTCAGCAACATCTTTGACAGTAGGCATTTTGGCCATTTCCAGTTTTGAATAATCTAGTAAACGATTACGTAATCGTTTAACGGAAATATAGTATAAAAAACTAGAAAAGTCAAATTTGACATCTTCATCGTTTTCTCCTATGATCTACGTAAACGATTAACACAGGAAGTTAAATGACCGAATTAAGTAAAGCCTACCTGGGTTTGGGATCGAATCTGGGAGACCGCCAGGACAATCTCATCCAAGCCCTGCAGCAAATGAAGAGTAGGGTAATGGTGGAGGAGGTCTCCTCTTTCTACGAGACGGAGCCTGTGGGCTACCTGGATCAACCCCGCTTCATCAATGCCGTCTGTCTTGTTTCCACCGAATTATCCCCTCAGGAACTTTTCCACTTCCTGAAGCGCGTCGAGAGGCGCATGGGGCGACAGCCTGCATTTCGCAACGCACCCCGCCCCATTGACGTGGACATCCTGTTCTACAACGGCCTGATCCTGGAATCGCCTGATCTCACCATCCCCCATCCCCGCCTGGCCCAGCGGGCCTTTGTCCTCGTTCCCCTGGTCGAGATCGCTCCCGCCCTGGTTCACCCCGTCCTGAAAGCCACCGTCGCTGAATTGTTGCAGAAGGTGGATGCCGGCGGAGTGAGGAAGCTCCCCCGTAGCCTGCAAGCGTCTCTGGTACGCGACATTCAGGAGACCAAGCCCGCGGTGCAGTGAGCCTGAGCCGGGTGGGGATCACCGATATGCAGCGCATCATCCGGCTGGCCAGCGACGGCGGCTGCGACCTCTTCTACGCTAACCTGGAGCTCTTCGTTGATCTCAACCCCGAACAGATGGGTGTGCACATGTCGCGCTTTAGTGACGTTCTGGAAGAAGTGGTGGATGAGTACTATCAGACAATGGGCTGGGACCCCGACTCCGGCCATCCAACGGCAGCCAAGCTGCACGAGCTGGAGCTGGGTTGGGTGGCGGACGAGCTTCGCAAGCGGGGCTTGGCGATCTAAGCCGTAGCTGATCTCCAGAATACGCAGGCCACGCGACTCCGGCCAACGAGTCGGTTTGCTCATCGTTTTCCAGCCTCTAACTGCTAGGCAGCGGTTAGAACGCCACAAACGCCCCCAGCAGTGAAATCGCGGCAAAGCTCACCACGCCGACGGTGAGGGCGGCGCCCAGGCCGACGATGAACGGTTTTATGCCCAGGCCCTTGAGTATGCGGAGGCTGGTGCTCAATCCGACGCCGGCCAGGGCCACGACCATGAGGTTGACGGCCCAGTTCTTGATAAAGCTGTAGATGCCCTTCCAGGCAGCGCTATCCCACAGCCCGAAAGCATTGCCGCCAGCGTTGATGCCCGCGTCACCGATGGAGCGCAACACGGCGCAAACCAGGAACCCAACGATGAAGAGCGGCAACAGCTTGGCGATGCTGGTCTTTTTCCCTGCGGACTTAGTCTGCCCCGCCGTCTCGCGGGCATAGTAGAGGGCCATCAGCGGGATAACGGCGGCCATGAAGACGTTGCGCACCAGCTTGGTGACAGTGGCAACATTGAGGGCGCGGGGAAGCGAGAACACATCAGAGAAGACCAGCGCAGACCCGGTGACCTGCGAGGTGTCGTGGATAGACGTCCCCAGGAAAAGCCCAGCCTTCACCGGATCCCCTGCAAAGATGAGGTGGGCGGCATACGGATACACGAGGGTGGCGAGGATGCCGAAGATAGTGATAACCGCCACGGCGTAGGCTACCTCCTCGTCTTTGGCGTCAATCGCTGGGCCGGTGGCGACGATGGCCGACACCCCACAGATGGAGGTGCCGACGGCAATGAGCGTTCCCAGGCACTTGGGCAGGTTGAGCCATTTGGTCAGCCGGGTGGTGAAGAACAGCGCGGCACAGATGCACAGCAAGACGATGGGCACGCCCAGGGCGCCGAGCTTGAACACGTCGAAGATGCTCAGGCGAATGCCCAGCAGGATGATGCCCAGGCGCAAGACCTTCTTCATCGCAAACTTGAAGCCCGGCCTGAGCAACGCCGGCAGAGGGACGACGTTGTTGATGATCAGGCCGAGAAGGATGGCCATCATCACGGCCGAAATTGGGGTCTTCTCAAAGTCCATCAGAGTGACGCCGATGTACTTGCTCAACCAGATGCTCAACCAGGCGAGCAAACCAGTTGCCAGCAAGCCTGGTAGCAACTGGGGGACTTTGTCCACCGTCACGCCGAGCAGGTTCTTCTCCCATGCGCTCATCTGGCGCTCGGGACGTGCTGCGTTTGTGGTAGTCAACGATTGCCTCCTTAGGTTGTTTTTAATTGTTTTTGTACAGCTCTTACTTCTTTTTTGTCCGCGCTTGCACCTTTGCCAGGTCCTCCAGTACGGTGATGATGCCTGAGTGGCCCAGGTCGCCCCGCCCCGCGGCCAACATCGCCGCGAACAGCTCATGTACCAGACCGGTCACCGGCAGCGGCACGCCGTAGTCATTGCCCGTTTTCAGGATGATGTTCAGGTCCTTGAAGTGGGACTTGCTTTTGAAACCGGGCTGGAAATCACCCTGGATGACGCGCGGACCGCGCACGTCCATCACCCGCGTCTGGGCATAGCCGCCGCTCAACACCTCGACGATGATGGCGGGGTCCACACCCGCTTTTGCGCCCAGCACCAACGCCTTGGCTCTGGGCGACCTCCTGGGGTGAGAAAGCTTCCTCTGCACCGGCAACCACCAGCTCTTGCTCCGGCGCACGGCTGCGATTGTGGACAACCAGTGAGTAGCCGGCCTTGAGCAGGTTCCTGGCCATGGAGCGGCCCATGATCCCCAGGCCAATGAATCCGATCGTTGGTTTCGACATTGTGCTTGTACCTCCTATCTTCGTATTAAAAGGTTTCTCCGTGTTCCGCACGTCTTATCGTCATAATCTTATCACATCTTGCCACTCTTGACAACTCCGTCAGCAGTTTTTGCAGCCGCCTGGCGCATAATACACTTGACATCGCCCCACAAATGCGCTACACTCAACGGCTGCCGCCCCCATCTCGTGCTTGGGCTGGGCCACAGTGGCCAGGCTGGGATTGGTGAAGGAAGTGGAGGCGAGGGCGTCGCAGCCGATGATGGCCACATCCTGAGGTATGCTCAGCTTCTTCTGGCTGACAGCGCATATCGCCCCGATGCCTAGGGGGATGCCATACGGGGTTCAGAGCTTAAATTTACGCTGATGTTCCACGTTCTTCTGCCCCTACATCCACTTGGTGACCTCCTTGCCACTGTGCCGGCGTAATCCCCCAAGACGTAGTGAGTAGGAAGACCGGCCTCATCATGTATTGCCAAAAGGGCTATCTTCACGTAAAATTCACGCTAAATTCACGTAGCCTTCGCCCACTGCCCAGATGCAAGGTGTTATAATGGCGAACTGGATGGCCCTGGAAGGGGGTACCCTGGACGAGGTAAAGGCCCTGGCTCTCAGCAACAGCGGCGACGGCGCCGCATCCAGTTGCCCGCTATTGATGTCGCGGACGGATGGGAAACCCGGATCCAGGTGCAGAATGCGGGTGACGAGGACACCGGGGTGGTCGTGTTCTTCTGGAGGGAGCACTCAGGTCTGTGTCCCCCCACCGATCCGGGGCCCGTTGGGTCTGCTTGCATGTGGGTTGTCGAGAATGGTGTCTGGTCCATCGTGAGCCCGGTCATCCCCAGCACGGCAAGATCAGCCATAGCCTATTCGGTGGACGGGACTCTCTTCGACGATGCTTGCGAGGATGCCGCTGATGCTGTGGGCGACGGCGTCGCCTGGAGGGATTGGGAAGACGACTACGAGGACACCGGCGAGCCGATTGCGGTCATAGCCCAACGCAAGGGGCCTAACGAGTATGACACTGTGGTTTCGAGCACCTACCCTGGCATCTCGGAGGTCATGGAGGGAAGTGGGCCTCCCTTTCAATACTTTGCCCCCTACGCCATGAGGCAGTATCACGGCCTGGATACGGAGATCATTATCCACAATTCCGGTCAGAGGTGCACTTCAGTATGGCTGGACTATCAAGAGCAAAATGCGTGCACCTTCAGCTACTCGGAGAGCATCGGGCAATTGGCGCCGGGAGAATCCACACGGAAGAGGGTGCCGGAGGTGTTGGGTGCCAACGGGTGGCTTGGTTCGATCTATATCACGGCTAACGAGCCTCTGGGCATCGTCATGGATCAAACCAGCTTCCTGCCATCGGAGGATCAGGGAACGCTGCTGACCTACGAAGCCCGGCCTTACAAGCTCACCACGGACACACTCTTCTATGCCGACCTGATCTGGCGCGAGCTGAGCGGTTGGAGTTCCAGCATTCAGGTACAGAACCTGACCCAGAGCTCCCAGCCTACCTTCGTAACAGTCGAGTTCTTCGATAGCAGTGACGATTCTATCCTTTTCCTGGGCGAGTGGGTCTGTCGTGCCGGAGGGACCACTTTCTATCTGCCGGCCATCACTAGCCTGGGTATGGAATATGCTGGAGCAGCCGTGATCCAATCGCACAGCCAGGTGGGCTATCCAGGTGATAGCCTCGACGGCCAGCCCATCTTCGCAGTGGTAGACTTGAAGAAGACCAAGGTGTACGATGAGTCCCTGCCGGGCTGGAGACACACCATGACGGGTGAGATCCAGGGTGGGTCTTACAATGCTATCGCGGAGAGTGAGAATGAGGGAGATAGCACCATCATGCTGCCCTTCCTGGCCAAGACTATGGCGTATGAGGGGGTGACCTCTCTGATTGCCGTCCGCAACAACTCCAACTGCAACGATGTAGAGGTCAAGCTGGAGATCAGAAAAGGAACCGGCACCATCGTTAGCTACGTGACTGACTTCTGGCTGCCTGCTGGGCATGTCAATCTCATAGACCTGGCCGATGTGGGCACCGTGAGCCCCGGCTTCGTTGGTGCAGGGACGATAGAGGTCATGGACATGCGCCAATTGTGCGACACGGACCATGATGGGCAAGAGGATCAGACGCCCCCCATGATCTCTGCGGTCGTGGTGAACGAGGGCGCTGGCCCTGGTGACGTCACTGAGATATACGAGGGCATCCCGTTCGACTACCACGGCTCACCTTGCCTGGTCACGGTCTCTGGCCACGTCATTGACGAGCTCACCCTGGATCCCATAAATGGTGCTGATGTCAATGGGGTTTCCACTGACTTATCGGGCTACTACGGGTTCCAGGTCTCCTCTGACACGTGGGGCGTTGCCTTTACCCTGGATGTGACTAAGGATGGCTACGAGCCCTGGTCAGCCGACTACACCCTCTGCTGCGACGACCTGGCCCTGGTGATCAATCCTGAGCTGTATCCGGAGTGTGACTCCGTCACGGTGACCGGCCATGTCGAGGACAAGGAGACGGGCCTGCCTGTCGTCGGTGCCACGGTTTGGGCCTTCAACACAGCGGGGGATGTGGAGACCATCACAGACGACGCCGGATTATACTCCCTGGAGCTCGCCTACGCTAAGGACTCCACCACCTGGGTGGCGGTTTCGGCGGATGGGTACAACGGTTCGGCGGACGGCGTGTTCATCCCCATCTGCGACGTAGCGCAGGTTGACTTCCAGCTTCACCAGACACCCAAGAGCCGCATCTTGCTCTACTGGGGTAACGGTGGAGAGGCGGTATCCGGCACGGATTATGACATCGCCAGGGCGCTGTTCGAGAACCTGGGCTACTTCGTGGACTACACCAGCGACTGGCCCACCGATCCGGATCTGGAGGAGTACAAAGTCATCTTCTTGCTGGGGCCTGGGGACGCCAATGGCGATCCAGCCAACGATGATTTCACGCCGGGCCAGGTTGCGCAGCTAGACCTGTTCCTGCGGAACGGCGGTCGCCTGGTGGTCATGGCCGAGGCAGGTGGATCAGTTGACGTGGAGGACAACCTGATCGCTGCGCTGAACGCTCTCGGTCTGACCTTCAACGGTGCCACGATCACCGGCGCCTTGGTTAGTGACCCCACGCCAGATCAGATCACGACGGACGTTGACACGCTGGACTTCGACACTGCCACAAGTATCGCCGTGGGCGCCGGTGCAGCGCCTGGCGAGCTGGGTGATCTGGATGCACCGCATCCTTCGGCTGGCGCCGTCATCATCGCAGCGGACACTATGCCCGGCATCACCCGAGGGGGCACTGGAGGCTGGGGCAGCGGCTTCGCTGGCGACGTGGTGCTCATCGGCGACCTGGACTGGATGGACGATGCCTCGTTCATGGGCTACGTGACTCAGAATGGCTACTACTGGCCCGACTGGCCGGCTGACAACGAGAACCTGCTGCTGAACATCATCGGGTTCTAGGGATGAGCCAGGTCAGGAGACATCGCCTGTAGTGACAGAGAAGAGGAAGCGGGCACAATGGCCGCCCCCTCTTTATTTTGCTTGCATCAGACCCTGCCCCCGGAGTGATCTCTGTCATAGACAAGCGGCTGTCCCTGTGTTATGATAAGGCTGCCTGTCTACACGATGCGATCTATAGCCGGGGAAGAATGGTGGGAGGGCACAGGATGAGTTACAAAATCGTTGTCGAGAAGGATTATCTGCGCTTCAGCGCTGCGCACTTCATCACCTTTATGGGGAAGTGCGAGCGGCTGCACGGCCACAACTACGCTCTATCTGTGGAATTAGTGGGAGAATTGACGGAAGATGCATACGTCTTCGACTTCGTGGAACTAAAGAACATCCTTCGTGGGGTCTGCGACTCCCTGGATCACCGCTTTCTGATCCCCATGGAGAATGAGCACCTGAGGATAAAAGAAAGTGTGAAGGAGTGGGAGGTGCGCTTCGGGGAGCGCCGCTACGTCTTTCCCGCCCAGGACGTTCTGCCCCTACCGGTGGACAACATCACCGCCGAAAGGCTGGCTGAGTACGTCTGCGACCAGGTGGTGGAGAAGCTTGGGGCGCAAGGGGCGACCAACTTGAGCGCCATCACGGTGGGTATAGAGAAGGCACCGGGCCAGACAGCCTACCATGCTCGCGCCTTGAACCAATAAGACGGGAGTGCGGACGCGAGTCCGCCCCATCAGCAGACTCGCGTCTGCACTCCCCTCATCTATTTCAGGAGGTGAAGCTGTGAAAAGAATCGCCTGGGGAATCACCGGGGCTGGGCATTTCCTGGCAGAATGTGCCGATTTGCTGACAGGCCTGGGCAATGTGGATGTATTCCTCTCCAAAGCGGCGGAAGAGGTGTTGAAGATGTACCGCCTGGAGTCCAAGATCTCCCAGGTTGGCACGAGCGTGCTCCGAGACAACATGGCCAGCGCGCCCATCGTGGCGCGATTTGCGCGAGGCGTCTACAGCGTCTTGATCATCGCGCCGGCTACCTCAAACTCTGTGGCCAAGTTCGCCTACGGCATCTCCGATTCCCTGATCAGCAACATCTTCGCCCAGACCGGAAAATCACGGGTGCCCATCATCGTCCTGCCCACTGACGTCGCCCCTGAGATGGACTCCCAGGGGCCCAGCGGGCAGCCGGTGAAGGTCTACCCGCGGCCCATTGACCTGGAGAACGTGGACAGGCTGCACCAATTTCCAGGCGTGACGGTGGTCAAGGACATGGAGGAACTGCGAGCATGCCTAGATACTTATTCGTGACCGGCAAACTGGCGGCCCAGGCTCTCCAGGATACCCTGGCCGAGATGGAGCCAGAGTTCGAATACGATGTGGCCGTTCTGCCCATCACCGTGGCCGCCCTGATGAAGCCATCCTTCATCGCCAAACATCTCACTCCTGAGGCGGGGTACGACTTCGTGATGATCCCTGGCTGGTGTCGAGGGGACCTGAGCCCCATCGAGGAGGTGGCAGGGAGCAAGGTCATCAGCGGCCCCAAAGATCTCAAAGACATCCCCACGTTCTTCGGACGCGAGCGCCAGCGAGAGGGCTACGGGGAATACAGGGTCAAGATCCTGGCCGAGATCGTGGATGCCCCCCTCCTGAGCCTGGAGGAGATCCTGGTCAAGGCCGAATACTACCGCGCTAACGGTGCCGATGTCATAGACCTGGGCTGGCCGGCGGAGGGGGATTTTCCCCGCGTCGAGGAGGTGGTAGCGGCCCTCAAGGAGCGGGGCTTTGCCGTGAGTCTGGACACCTTTCACCGTCAGGACGTGCTGCGGGCCAATCGGGTGGGCTTCGACTATCTCCTCAGCGTGAACTCGTCTAACCTCGACCTGGCGCGGCAGCTCTCCTGCACGGTGGTAGTCATCCCCGACTTCGGTGAGGGATTAGATTCACTGGAGCGCAACATCGCCCAGTTGGAGGAATGGGGCGTGTCCTATATCATTGATCCCCTCCTGAATCCCATCCACTTCGGCTTCACCGAGTCCCTTTGCCGCTTCTACGAGGTCCGCCAGCGGCATCCCAAGGCCGAGATGCTCATGGGGCTGGGCAACCTCACTGAGTTGACGGACGCCGACAGCATCGGCATCAACGCCCTCCTGATGGGCGTGGTCAGCGAGCTGAACATTGACTACGTTCTGACCACCGAGGTGATCAGTTGGGCCAGAGGCTCGGTGCGGGAGCTGGACATCGCCCGTCAATTGATGTACTACTCCCATCAAAGGCATATCCTGCCCAAAGAGATTGACGACAGGTTGATCGTCCTCAAGGATCCCCCTCATCGGCATTACAGCGAGGAGGAACTGCGTCGCATCCAAGAGGGGGTGCGGGATCGGAACTTCCGCATCTTCACCGATGAGGAGAAAATCTACGTTTTCAACCGCGACCTTTTCGTAATGGGGACAGACCCTGACGAAATCTTCCCCCAGTTGGGATTGGGCGAAGACTCCCACGCCTTCTACCTGGGTCGCGAGCTGGAAAGAGCGGCCCTGGCGGTGCGCCTGGGCAAGAAATACATACAGGAGGAATCCTTGCACTGGGGTTATCTGGGGGGAAGAGATGGTGAGAGCGATTGGCGTTGATCCCGGCACGGTGAGCTTTGACGTGTGCGGGTTGGAGGATGAGCGAGTGTTCCTGGACGCGACACTGCCCACGGC
>CAZQDO010000074.1:0-16243 GCA_964592085.1 uncultured Anaerolineae bacterium
TTAAGCTCAAGCGGCTTTACCCGGATTTATCAGAATCATCGTGATGGAGTACTAGCCTAGCAATAGGTATTCTGTCTCCAATTGCACAACAGATTGATCCTTTAAGGTTGGGGGAGACACGCAGAGCTATGAACATAGCCATGCACTACGGTGTTCGTCTTAATGATAATCGAGAGGCCATATCTGGACTAATCACGAACTATCCAACTCACGGGTTTGTTATAGATTGTAGAGAAGCTCAAGGTTTGTTCGGTGACGATGTAGTGCGTTCACCATCTCCGTCAGAACTAATGCTGGAATATCAGTTGAGAAAAGTGGCTGTGGACGAGACTGGACTCGACTGTATTCGAGAACCTCATCGCGATGGATTGATTCGTTACATCGGTGTAGAAGATGGAAAGGAGCAGGACGATGGCGCAGAGCAACAAGAAGAAGTACTACCTAGTTGCGAAGAAAGCGGACAGCCTGAAGAGCAAGAAACTACAGAGGGTGATTCTACCGAAGGTGAGGTTGATAAGGCTGGAGAAGAGCCGCGCACGCCCGATGGACAACCAGGTTAGGAGCTCCAGGCAGTCAAGGATTATCGCAATAGAACTGAACAGCTGATGTAACTCGTGGGATACCCCCATTCTTGGGGGCGTTCTGGCCAGAAAGGTCAGGGTATCGGATTGCTTGCGCCTATCGCTGTCCACTGATGTCTTGGCTACCTCTAACATAGGAAAGCTCTGGCCGCGCCAACCAGCGCATGCACAGGATACATGTCTATCGGCGCTCGTAAATAGGGGTAGGCATTGTATGGGGCATCGCAGGCGGGTGATGCGCAAACCGCTAGTGCGGATACGAAGCCTTTCTGAACAGGGCAAAGTGATCATGTGTCCTATGTCTCCCAATATCCTCAGACACCCAACCGTGCTCCTGTCCCCAGCCAGAGTCACCCACACTCATTTCAGCCGTTAACCGTAGCTCTCTCGAAGTGGAGGGTGTCAAGAATGGCCAGCAGAACTGAAGTGCTGGCCATTTTTTGTTGCTTGTCTTGGCAGCGAAGCCGGGGATGTTCAAGAAGTACGCTCCCTGGACATCTTCTGAGATAGAGGTTATAATGAGTGAGTGAGGGAACCTTTTGAAGACTACTAACGTCCAATATTGTGGACAAAACTGAGCGAGGAGGAATGTCATGAACGCACGATCTGTACTTTCACTGTTGCTCATCATCGCTTTCCTGGCTGGCTGTGCGCCACAGCAGGAACCTGCTACACCAACCAAGGAGGCTACACCAACGCCGGAGCCCAAGGCTACACCGACGTCGGAGCCAGAAGCTACACCCACACCGGAAGCCAAGCCAACGGAGACGCCAATCCAGGTAGCCTACGCCATCGCTGCGACGACGCCTGGAGGCTTCGCTGACTACGTTCCTTATCAGGTCAAGGTCGAGCCGGCTGTGCCGGGCTACGAGATCAACCTGGGTCAGGTAGCCAACCCCGACCTGCTGACGAGGCTGAGCGATGAGCAGCGGGCTCTGCTGGAGGAGAACGGCTTTGTGGTGGTGCCCAGCCGGATGGCTCAGATCTACGAGATCTACAAGTCGGCCAAAGAGCGGGGCATCCCGATCTTCGTGACCACCGACGCCCTGCTCCACACCTACCACATCCTCTACGATTACACCCTGCGTTCCGCCGAGATCCAGCACTTCGTCAACGACCTGCAAGGGCTGAACGCAGCCATGATAGAAGTCGCTAAGGAGCAGTACTCGGCGGCATCGGGCGGAGTGCAAGAGGCTGCCCGGCGCAACCTGGCCTATTTCTCTGTGGCCTCAGTACTACTCGATCCCAGCACCCAAATAGCCGCCGAGGTGGCTGACGATGTCAACGCCGAGCTGGACCTCATCACGGCTCATCAGGGCTTCGCCGAATCGCCCATCTTCGGCTACAAGGAGGACTACAGCCAGTACGTGCCTCGCGGTCACTACACCCGCAACGAGACCTTCGAGCGCTATTTCAAAGCCATGATGTGGTACGGACGGATGATGTTCCGCCTGAAGCCGGGCGATAGCCTTGAGCTCATCGAGGCCGGGCGGGTGGAGACGCGGCAGGCCATTCTCATCGTGGCCGCTCTGCAGAACGCTCAGGTGGGCGGGGAGTCGGCCCTGGCGGTCTGGGAGCGTATCTACGAGCCGACGGTGTTCTTCGTTGGCCAGACCGACGACCTGAGCATCTACGACTACGCTCAGGTGGTCAGGGAGGTCTACGGGGATCAACTGACGTTGGCTGACCTGGAGGACGATGCCCAACTGGACGAGTTCATCGAGCAGGCCATGACGCTGCGCCTGCCTAAGATTGTCTCGTCCTACGTCACCGACCGCGAGAAGCCGGAGGAGGCGACCAAAGGCTTTCGCTTCATGGGCCAGCGCTTCATCCCCGACTCCTACATCTTCCAGCAGTTGGTCTACGACAAGGTGGGTACCCAGGACAATCCACGCCTCTTCCCCAAGGGGTTGGACGTGGCCGCGGTTCTTGGCTCGCTGCGAGCTTCCGTGATTCTGCTCTATGACTACGAGGCGGGCCAGTATGCCAACTACATGGAGCAAATGGCGAAGCTGCAGACCGAGTTCGGCCAACTCCCAGAGGAGCAATGGGTGGAGAACCTCTACTGGAGCTGGCTCTACGCCTTGCGGCCCCTGTTGGAGATCAGGGGCGAGGGATACCCCGTCTTCATGCAGAATCAGGGCTGGGTAGACAAAGACCTCAACACCTTCCTCGGCTCGTGGACGGAGCTGCGCCATGACACCATCCTCTACGCCAAGCAGAGCTACACCATGAAGGCCACCGGCATCATGCCGCAGCCCGAAGCAGTGAAGGGCTACGTCGAGCCGCAGCCTGAGGTCTACGCACGCCTGGCAGCCCTGGCCAAACAGATGCGAACAGGCCTAGAGGATCGGGGGTTGCTCGACTTTGAGTACGTGGACAAGTTGGAGCGATTGGAGTCGTTGCTCCTCTCCCTGAAGACGATGGCGGAGAAGGAGCTGGCAGGGGAGGCTTTGAGCGAGGAGGAGTACGAGCTGATCCGCAACATCGGCGGCATCCTGGAGGGCATCACCACCTTCTCGGCCCAGGTGGAAGAGGAGATCACCTCCGAGGCCGACGAGCGCATGGCCATCGTAGCCGACGTGCACACCGACACCAACACCGGTCAGGTGCTGGAGGAGGGCGTGGGCGATGCCTTCATCATCTACGTCATCGCGCCGGTGGAGGGACAGTTGGTGGCCACCCAGGGCGGCATCTTCTCCTACTACGAGTTCACCCAGCCCATGGACAGCCGCCTGACCGACGAGGCGTGGCAAAAGCTGGAGCCGAAGCCGGACCTGCCCATTTGGACGAGGAGTTTCATCCGCTAGACGTGATGCGTGAAGCGTGAAACATGAACCCACGTAACACGTTTCACGGAACGATCCGCGTCCCCGTCTCCCCTGCCAAAGCGCGTTCGATATTCTCCGGCGAAGTGATGAGAGCCTCCCGGCCACCTTCCTTCAAAAACCTGATGCTGGCCCTGATTTTGGGCCCCATGCTGCCCGGCGCGAAGTGGCCTTCGGCCAGGTAGTGCTCTGCCTCGGCCAGGGTCATCTTGTCCAGCCACCTCTGCCCAGGCTGGCCGTAGTTCAAGGCCACCTGGTCCACAGCGGTGGAGATCAGGAAGAGATCGGCCTGGATGCTGGCAGCCAAAAGTCCGGACGCATAGTCCTTGTCTATGACCGCCTCCACACCCCTCAGGCTGCCGCCCTCTTCCCTGACCACGGGGATACCGCCGCCGCCCACGCCGATGACCACGAAGCCAGCATCCAGCAGGGTCTTGATGGCGCCCCTTTCCACGATTTCCAGAGGGATAGGCGAGGGGACCACGCGCCGCCAGCCGCGTCCGGCGTCATCCTTCACCACCCAGCCCCGCTCAGCGCCCAGCTCCTTGGCTTCCCCCTCCTCATAGAACGGCCCGATGGGTTTGGAGGGATTCTGGAAGGCCGGATCGTCCTTGCCCACCACCACCTGGGTGACCACCGTGGTCGCCTGCTTCTTCATCCCCCTCTTTTCAAACTCGTTGTAAAGGGACTGTTGGATCATATAGCCGATGGCCCCCTGGGTATCGGCCCCGCAGGAGTCCAGAGGGACAGTGTGCAACACGTGGCTGGCCAGTTCCGAGCGCAGGAGGATAAAGCCCACCTGGGGGCCGTTGCCGTGGGTGACAACAACGTCCCAACCTTGCTCGATCATTCCCGCGATGTGGACACAGGTCTCCCGCGTACTCTCGAACTGGTCGGCCACCGTCTGGTGATCCTTGTCTTTGATCAGAGAGTTGCCGCCGATGGCAACTACGGCTACCTTTGCCATGACATCCTCCTCGACTTTCAGAATGTGTACCCGTATCTAATCAGCCTACCCTCCCGCAGGTTCGTAAATAGCTTGTTCAACACCTCAAATTCGATGTTGAAGTCTGTTTCTGCCAAAGAACCGCCTCTGAACCTGCGAGAGGGTGAGCAGTTACGTGTACCCCATGATTGTACCTCAAATCGCTTTTAGAGGCAAGGGCTGCGGTTTGGGGCTTTTGAAGCAGAACGGAGAATCAAGCGCGGTTGAAACCGCCTCTGGAGGGCGCGGATGCGCTGGTCGTCCACCGTTCGGCCGATGGTTCGACAGGCTCACCATGCAGCTCACGACGAAGCCTGCGTGGACGATTCCCGCGACCACGTAGGCTTCGTCGTGAGCTTAGCCGAACGGTGGTCGCCCGGCACGGAGTGCCCCATAAGTGCGACTTCAGTCGCCACCACAAACAGCGCCCCAACCGAAAAACGCCGGGGTGCTTGACATTGTGCCTGACGCAGCAGGCCCAAACCCCTTACCCACTCCCCATCTTGGCTTGCACCCGGGCGATGTGATTCTCCTCGATGGCCTGTTGCTGCGGCGAACCATATTGCTGCAACAATGCCAACGCCTGCTGGTACTTCTCCAGCGCGGCGGCGTACTGGCCCTGGCGTTCGTGAATGGTGCCCAAATGCTCAAGACTGATTCCAATCTTTGCAGCCAGTCCTAGACGCTGCCTAATCTCCAAGCCTTCTGTGATTGCATCAATTGCTTCACGATACTGCCTAGCGTCCATCAGCAGTTTGCCCAACTCACTCAGCGTGTCGGCGGCACCGGCCTCGTCCCCGATGCGCCGCGTCATGAGCAGGCCCTCTTGGAAGCGTTCGACGGCGGCGCGGCGGTGGGTCGTGCCCTCCTCGGCGGTCTGCGCCGCATGGGCCAGGACGTTGAGGATGATGCCCTGCTCGTGGAGCGTCGTGGCCGTGAGAGCCTCGTTTTTCACCTTGCGAGCCAGCTTCTCCGCCTCCTCGCTGCGGGCCAGTGCCGTTGGGTAGTCGCCCTTGTTCCTGTAGAAGATAGAGAGTTGGTGCAGAATGATGGCTTGGCCTTCCTCATCGCCCCTCTCTCGTTCGAGTTCAAGGCCTTTCTCGCCTGTAATAACCGCATCATCATATTGGCCCATCATGTCGTAGAGGATACTCTGCTGATTCAGCACTCCTGCCATCTGTTGCTTGCCCTCCAGCGACTCAAAGGTGCAGTAGACCTCCTGGTAGGTCGCTAGCGCCTCGTCCAGCTTGCCCTCTTGCAGAAGCAGTGTGGCCAGGTTGCCCTGGGCGACGGCCTTGCTGAAGCCTTCCAGCGTATCGATGCTGCCGCGCAGCAGGGCCTTGGCCCGGTCGCGCTCGCCCCAACGGGACAGGATGGCCCAGACAGCATTGACAATGTCGTCTGCCGCCTCGTAGTCGCAGGCGGCGAAGAGGTGGTGCTGCCATTCCAGGGCGCGGGCCATGGCGCCACGCGCTTGGGCCAGGTCGTCGGTGCGGGCTACCATTTGTCCCACGACGCCTCGGGCATCGCGCGCCAGTACCTCGATCTGCTCATCCGTCGCACTTTGGCCGGACTGGGCTATAGCTTGGCGCGCCATCTCCACGAAGGGCTGGCCGTGGTAGGCGGCGGCCCAGGTATGCAAGTCGCGCAGTGCATCGGGCGGCACCTGGCCCAGCAGGTACTCACCCACCACGGGGTGGACGCTGTAGGACAAATTGGCAATTTGTCCAACCTCCCGCTGCAACAGCGACAGGTCCAGCCAGCGGCGTACGGTGGTCGCCTCTACCCCGGCGTACTCGAATGCTGCGTCGTCCAGCCGGGTGCGGAAGATGCTGAGGCGAGTGAGGGCCTCGCGCTCGGCCGGCCTCAACTGGGCCAGCAGTGCGCGCAGGAAGTAGTCCTCCCACTCCTGGGCCAGCAGGCCGTCCAGGTTGGGGTCTTTCAGTAGATCGGTCACGCGGCCGCTGGCCAGCCAGCCTTCCAGCAGCTCAATGCTCTTGGGATGGCCGCCCACTTTCTTGTACAGCTCGATCTTGGTCTGGAGCGGCTGCAGGCGCAGGCGGGGCAGGTTGTCCATGAGCATGATGGTCTGGCTGGCGGTGAGGGCCGGCAGGTGGATCTCGGCGGCGGTGCCCCGGCCCAGGTGCTCGTCCAGGCCGCGCCAGCGGTAGCGCCCGGTGAACAGGCACAGCCCCCGCCAGTGGGCTTGCAGCAGCCCGGCCAGCAGGTCAGCCAGGTCGGGGTCGGCGACTTTGAAGGCGGCTTCACCCTCACCCCCGGCCCCTCTCCCTTCGAGGGAGAGGGGAGAAATGTCCATCACGCTCTCGAAGTTGTCGAACACGAAGACGTAGCGGCGGTCGGCGATGGAGCTGAGGGCCTGGCGGGCGCGGTCTTTGGGGGGTAGGCGGCTGTCGAGGAGCAGGGCGGCGGCTTCGGCGTGGCCGGCCTTGCCCTGGGCCTCCAGAAAGCGGGCCAGCTTGGCCGGGATGTCCAGGGGGGCCACCTCGTGGCAGCGGACCACCAGCGCACTGTCCAGGTCCGTGCCGGGGCGCTGCAAGAGCTTGGCCGCCAGGCTGCTCTTGCCCATGCCGCCGATGCCGCGCACGAACACGGCGTTGACGGTGCGCTCCCGCAGGGCGCGGCGCAGGGTGCGCAGTTGCGGCTTGCGCCCCACGAAGTAGGGCGGCAGGGGCAGGCCGCCCATGTCGAGAAGACTTCGGAAGTCTTGCGAGACTTCCGAAGTCTGGCTGGGGTCAATCAGGCGCATCCCCTGGGCGCGCAGGTAGAGGGCGGGGATGCCCCAATCGTAGCCCGGCCCCTCGTCGAATTGCCACAGGGCCAGCCGGACGCGCTGGGCGGCCTGGGTGGGGGTGTCGCCCTGGGCCAGGGCAGCGTAAAACGCCTCCGCCAGCTTGATGCCCGATTGGTCGAGGATGGAGAACTGCATGGCCAGCACTGCGGGGATGCTCTCCTGCAGCAGGCCGGTGGCCACGCCGCGAAAGGCGTCCACGTCGCTGGTCCGGGCGGTCTGGCAGCCGGAGAGCACCACCAGGCGCAGGTCGGGGGCATCCTTCAGATGGGGGCGCAGTTCGGCGATGCCGGCGGGGTGGGTTGTGCCGCTGTCGTCTTCCAAAGCCAGGTAGCTCCGCTCTTTCTGGGGATCGTAGGAGCCGTGGCCGGTGTAGTGCAGCACGTGGGGCTGGAAGCGGCGCAGCGTGTCGCCGATGGCGGGCAGGGTGGCGTCGTCCAGATACTCGACCCGCACGCGGCCGGCGCGCACCGCCTCGTCCAGCGCGGCCTGGATCACACCGATCTCCTCCTCGGTGTCGAGGGGCTTCTGGTCGTCGGGCGCGGCGACGATCAACAGGATGCGCAGGGGCAGGGGTGCGGGCGGCGGCTGCATCTGTCCCAGCCCGTGGGGCACCCGGCTGAGCAGGAAGCGGCCGTACAGGGCCAGGAAATCGTGGCCGTCGTGGAGGTACTCCCAGGGCAGCCGCCACAGCGCGGATGCGTTGCCGTGCATAGCCAGGGTCAGGCGGGCCTGGCGGCGGTAGCTGTCGTTGAATTCCAGAAAGGATTTGAGCTTCTCACCATCGCCGAAGAGGAAGCCGTAGAGCCGCTGGCCGTAGGTCGCCAGATCCTTCTCCTCTTTGTCCAGCCGCTTGGCGTTCCCCGGCCCGCGTTTGATCGTTTCGCCGCTGTGACGCGGCACCGCCTTCTCCAGCATCCACTGCGGCTCCAGGTCAACCAGCAGGTCGGGTTGGAAGCAGAAGAGATTGCGGCAGATCTCGGCGCTGTTGCTGCGCGTGGTCACGGCCAGGTATTGGTCGCCGCCGTCGGGGTGCGGGCCGATTCTCTCAATGGTGACGATCATCTCTGGAGGAAGCATAGCAAGTCCTCCTTTGCACAGCACCCTCCCGCGGGTTCGAGACCGGCGGGAGGGTGCGATCTACGGGCATCCGCAAAAGGCGTCGAGGCCCCGTTTGACGACAATGGTGGCCACCAGAGCCAGGTCGGCGGGGATGGGCAGGTGAAGCGCGCGTGATGCCAGCACGGTGAACACCACCATCGCCAGGTCGACGTCATCCTCCCAGCGCGGGTTCTCGCGCACGGTGCAATAGCCCCACTCCACGCACAGGCGCTGGCGCAGCGGCCCGGCTATCTTGTTCCACACCTCGGCCGGGCCTTTGCTAGCTGGGTCATAGAGTTCCAACTCTTCCATCAAGTCGTCGAGGGGGCGATTGAGGTAAGCTTGCAAAGTGCTACGGCTGGGTTCGGTCATGGCGTTACCTCCGAGCCAAGATGTTATGCTGAATCCGCTTTTGTGGCCGCGCTAAATATTGCCAATTCTCCACTCACCGCCGACGATCACCGGCCTCCCATCCAGAAACAGATCGGGCTGGGGCTGCACAAAGTCTTCGTGCAAGTCCGCTTCGACCTGCCCCCCCATGTGGATGCTGTCACCGATGGCGATGTGCACCGTCCCTTTGATCTTCTCGGCCTCCAGGACGTTGTCGGGCCTGCGGGCGTTGGGATTGGTACCGATCCCCAGTTCGGCCAGGTTGCGCCGCGCCTTGTAGACGGGATCGTCGCTGCCGAGCTGGAGCAACTGGCGAACCCTGTCTCCCACCGCCCCTCCGCCCAACACTTCAACGACTACGCCCTTTTCGAGGCGTAAAACCAGGTCTTCGGCGAGGTTGGGATGCCAGCCGACCGAAACCACCAGCTTGCCCTCGCCGGTTCCTTCCAGGGGGACGGCGTAGCACTCACCAGCGGGTAGATTGCCCCACGCCCCTGGCTTCGTCCCATACAGCCCATCATCCGTGTGCCCCATCCGCCCCTTCAGGCTGAAGCGCAGATCGGTGCCGCCGGGGGTGCGGACCACGGCTTCACTGGCAGAGGTCAGCAAGTCGGCAAAGGCCCGGCAATCGGCCGCGATCTGCACATAATCAGCGGCCATGGGACCGCCCGCTTCGAACATGCGGGCTTCGAAGCCGGGCATGCTGGCCAAGCGCGCCCCGGCCTGGGTCGCCCCCTGGCGAGCGTTGGTGTGGGAGAGGGAATAGGTAGTCAGGGCGATGACCACGTCTGCGTCCTGCAATCGGGCAGCAGTCGCTTCGTCTGGCTCGGCGCCGTTCATCCCTGTGGTGGGAAAGGGCAGGAACTGGACGGCGCAATCGGGAAAGTGATCCGCCGCGATGTCGGCGACCAGCCGGGCCAGCACCGCTCGCTCCAGCATGGTTTCCAGTTTCGCCTGGCTTTCGGCCTGCCAGTCCTGGATGCGGGGCACGTCGGTCACCACCAGCAGCCTTTCATCAGCTTTGAGCCCCATATTGACGCGCAACATGTCCATCACCCCCTGGGTGATGGCTTCTTTTTTAGGCCAGCTCATAGTTATCTTCCTCCTTCTTGGTTGAGTATCAGCATTTGAGAATTTGGGAGCTGGAGTGCAGACGCAAGTCTGCTTCAGGCCTCGTAGAGGCGGACTTGCGTCCGCACTCCAGTAAGTTTTCTCATCCGCCGAGCATCGTTCTTTGAGTCTCTGGGAACCGGCGTGAATCGCAGGCCGGAGTCCCCAACTTGTTGGGGTTTGTCGCGCCGCGCCCCCAACAAGTTGGGGATTCCAACACTATGACCCCGTGAGATCCCCAAGAGCCCGCTTTTTGAGTTCGGCGGCGTATCGCAAACAGAGTTCGTTCAGAGTAGCACGCAACGCCTGGTCGTCGCTATGGCCGAAACGTTCGGCACGAAGGGCATCTTCCAGTTGCTTGAGGAACGGGTCCGCCAATCCATGCGCTTCCATGATGGCCAGCAGCCGTCCCGCCGCGTCCAGCAGGCGAAAGGGGCCGTACCCCGCCGGCTCTTCGTAAAGGCCGTGGGCGCTGGTCAGCATGTAGCCTGTCAGCAAAAAGAGTTCCTGCTGCAATGTGTCGTCACTCATAGGACACCCCCCATTGTTCGAGAAAGCAAACTTCGGATAGCGGGCGTCGTCCGGAGGGGGTGGGCTTGATTTCGGGATACCCCAGCACCATCAGCAGGACCGGCTGAACTCCAGAGGGCAGATCGAGGAAAGTCGCCACGCCCTCCCGGTGGAACGAGCCAATGGGACAGGCCCCTAATCCCAGGCTGTGGGCGGCCAGCAGGAGATTCTGGGTGGCCAGGCCGATGTCCAGCCAGGCCATCCGCTCGCCGCCTGTGCCCCCCACGCGGGTAGATCGTTCCATGTCCAGACAGATAGCGATGACCGCCGTCGGCTGACCGATGATCCCCGGCGCCAGCGACCGCAGGCCCGCCAATCCCTCCGGCGACCGCACCAACACAAATCCCCAGGGCTGTACGTTGCCCCCGCTGGCCGAGGCTGCGCCGGCCCGAAGCACCTGACGCATCAACTCGTCTGGCACTGGTTCGGCGGTGAAGGCGCGGACACTGCGTCGGGTGAGAATCGCGTCGAAGGTCTCCATGGTCAGTACCCCGCTGCGCCTATAGCACGACAGAGCGCTACCAGCTCAGGATGCACGTAGTGCCCGTCTTCCTCTATCTGCACCTCGTCCAGCCACACCGACGGGTTGAGCACCACGCCATCGGTGTGGGCCGGCGACCCAAGGGCAGGGGCGCCGATGCCAAACTGCATGCAGCCGAAGACGCGCTCATCTTCCAGGATGCGCCCGCTGGGCCGCACCACGCCGGGGTTGAACCCGTAGCAGGCGTGGTCCACCAGGTAAGCCGCAGGATGCCCGAAGCCCTCCAGCCAGCGGGCGAAGAGGGTGGCCTCTGTGCCGCCTTCGATCTGCTGGACGTATCCCCCTTCGATGGTCAGGCGGACCGGTGTGTGCAGCACCCCCAGCTCGGTGGGAGGCCACAGCGTCCCATCGAAGACCAGCGTCCCTTCAAAGCTCTGGCGATGGAACATAAAGCCCGACTGTCCGCCCAGCATCTGGGGAAAGCCGCCCTCGGCGGGCGGTGGCTCCCAGAAGGGGTCGCCCGCTTTGTCCACTTTCATGGTTGCATCGCTGCCAGCCGGACTGGTGACGCGAATGGTGTCGGCGGCCTGCGACAGTTGGTACAGACAGGTGGCCATCTCTTGCAGGGGCGCGTAGGAAGTGCGCCCAATGGTGCGGACCATCATGTCCGCATCCATGCCGGTCAGGCAGACGTAGATGCAGCCATTCTGGATGGCGGCGTGGTAGGCCGGGCTATAGAGCTGGTAGGCCACCGCAAAGTCAAACCACACCTCAGCGCCCATCACGGCCTTGACCACCGGCGCGGGCGGTTCCTGCATCGGGGCCGGCAGCGTCGGATACCAGATGACCGTGGGCATCGCCCCCGCCGCGTAAACCGCGCCGGCCGTGGCCTGCACCACCCGCGCATCCGAGGCGGTGTCGGCGGTGATGAGCACTTGATGCCCAGGCTTCAGCGGACGAACCTCTGTGACTAACTTGCGCGCCGCCAGTGCCAGCTCGAAGGCATAGTATTCGTCACGAGGCTCTGTACCTAGCGTGAACACGCTATACCCTCCCTTCCATCAGTTCCTCGATGGGTACGTAGTCAATGTCGAAGCCGAAGTAGCGGGGGCCGGCCGCTTCGTTCAGGCCGAACTCGGTGCGGAAGGCCTCCAGCCCCTTGATGCCTACGGCCACCACGTGATCGCCTTTCTTGATGAGCGTGTTGGTCGTGCCTTCGCCACTCTCTTGGTAGGCCAGGGTGACCAGGTCGGGGCTGCAAACCCACGGCTGGCCGTTCAGCCACGAGACGTGGTTCTCGTTCTTGAACCACACATCCAACGTCTGGCCCTCGTAGTCGCCGCTGCCCTGGATGTGGGTGGTGCCGAACATGTAGCCCCCCCGGTCCTCCCAATCCTTGCCGCTGACGACGCCCTCAAAGAGACGCCAGCCGCCGGTGACCTCCAGGGCCGCATCAATGGGGTCTCTGCCCTTCTCGCGAGCCTGGCGCATGGCCCTCCCCAGGGCAAAGGACTTGGTTAAGGTGTTGCGGACCAGGATCGCTTTCATCTCCGTGGCAGGCAAAGGAGTGGCTGCCATGGTCGTGCCGCCAAAGGCCGCGACAGCCAGCATTTTGCCGATGCGTTCCAGCATGTGGGGGTTGACGGTATACTTGACGATGGCCACGTTTCCCCACTTGTCTACGCTGGCGAACGGCCAACTGTGCTTGCCGTACAAATAGGGCGTGCCTTGCATCTCGTCGGGGATGGCCCGCCCGGCGTAATCTCCATCCACGACGGGGATGCCCAGCCGCGCGCCGGTGACCAGCGGGGCGGCCGTGTTGCCCGCGCCCAACTCGGCCGCTACCAGGCAGCCGATGGGTTGGCCCAGGTAGATCCCCAGTTCCTTGACGGCTTCCTCCATGGAACGGCTGCCGAACTTATCCACCAGGCCCAATCGCTCGATTTCGTCCAGCGTCTCCTGGGTGGTGGGGGCGATGGAGCCCATCCCGTAGGGTGTGACCGTCCACACGTCGTTAGGGATGTCGTCCACGTCCACCCATTCCAGGGCCAGACCGTCTTTCAGGGCGTCTTTGAGCATCCCCATTCCCCAGGCGACGCTTCCGCCGCCACCGGTGCCCATAAACAGGCAGCCTCGAACGAAATCCTCACAGTCTTGTAGTGTTTCCAGTTTTCCACGTGGCATTGTACTTTCCCTCCTAAATTTGTTGGTTTACTGCTTTGATGGGCGAAGGGGTAGGACCACATTTAACCGAGGTCAGGGCTGAATGTCGTTCTTGAGCCCCAAGAGCAGGGGCAGAACTAGCCATTTCACCCAGTTTCTAGCTCTTTGTTGACTTGAAGCATGAGCTTGACACGTGATTTCAAGTCAACCACGATTTAGTGTGGTCCTACCGGCGAAGGCCTCTGACGCAGAAATCCGTAAATCCTGTAAATCCGTGTTCTAGCTTTCCAGATGACAGGCCACCTTGTGCCCGTTGCCGATGTCTATGAAAGCAGGCTCGATTTGCGAACACACGGGCATGACCATCGGACAGCGGGGGTGGAAGCTGCAACCTGGCGGTGGGTTCGCCGGATCGGGCACCCCTCCTGGCAGGATGATGCGCTCTCGCCGCAATTCGGGATCCAGGCTAGGGGCCGAAGCCAGAAGCGCCTGCGTATACGGGTGCTGCGGTTCGGAGAAGATGATCTCTGTCGTACTGAGCTCCACCACCTTCCCCAGGTACATCACCGCAATGCGATCACTGATGTGCTGCACCACGCTCAAGTCGTGGGTGATGAACAGATAGGTCAGCTCGAACTCTCGTTGGAGCTTCTGTAGCAGGTTGATGATCTGGGCCTGGACTGACACGTCCAGCGCTGAGGTTGGTTCATCCAGCACGATGAACTTGGGGTTGAGGGCCAGGGCGCGGGCGATGGCGATACGCTGCAACTGTCCGCCGCTGAACTCGTGGGGGTAGCGATACAGAATCTCGCCGTCCATGCCGGCCTGTTCCAAAAGCTCATGCGCCCGGGAAACCAGAGCCCCGCCGCGCAGCCTGGTGTGCGTCCGTAGAGGCTCGGTGATGGAGCTCATGACGCTGAAGCGGGGGTCGAACGAAGAATAAGGGCTCTGGAAGACCATCTGCATATCGCGGCGATAACGGCGCATCTCGCGGTTGCTGAGGGGAACGATGTCCTGCCCTTCGAATAGCACCTGTCCCGACGTGGGTTGGATGAGGCGCATGATGACCCGCCCTAGCGTGGTCTTGCCGCAGCCCGATTCCCCCACCACCCCCAGGGTCTCCTGCTGGTTGATAGCCAGGTCCGCGCGGTCGAGGGCCCGCACCCACTTCCGACGGCGGCTCAGAAGGCCCCGTCGCGAGGCAAAGTGCTTGGTCAGTCCGCGGGTTTCCAGCAGTGGGGTTGCGCTCATGCCGCGTTCTCCTGTCCGTAGAGGTGGCAGGCCACCACATCTTCCTCCGGACCGACGGAAAAGAGGGGGGGCTCCTCCGCTCGGCAGACGTCCATGGCCTGGGGGCAACGGGGGTGGAAGGGGCATCCCGGCGGTAAGTAAAGGCCATCGGGTACACTCCCCTCGATGGATTGCAACGAGCGCCCCCGTTGGGTGGGTCGGGGCAAAGCCGCCAGCAGGCCCTGGGTGTAAGGATGCTTCATGCGCTGCAGCACGTCGTCCACCTGGCCCATCTCCACGATGTTTCCCGCGTAGGCCACACCCACCCGATGACAGGTTTCGGCCACCACTGCCAGATCGTGGGTGATGAGGAGGATGGACACGCCCTGTTTCTCCTGCAGCTCGGTCAGCAGAGCCAGGATCTGGGCCTGGATGGTCACGTCCAGGGCGGTGGTCGGCTCGTCGGCGATGAGAAGCTCGGCGCCCGAGGAGAGGGCCATGGCGATCATTGCCCGTTGTTGCATGCCGCCGCTCAACTCGTGGGGGTAAGCGCGGAGAACGCCGGCAGGGTCGGGCAGGCCCACGGCCTCGAACATCTCCAGGGCACGCTGACGGGCTTCTTCCTGGCCAACCGATACGTGCTGCCGAATGATCCGCGTCACCTGATTGCCGATGCTGAAGACGGGGTTCAGCGAGGCCGAGGGGTCCTGGAAGATCATGGCGATGCGCCCGCCGCGCACGCTTTGCATCTCAGCCTTGCTCTTCTGCAGCAAGTCTTCACCCCGGAAGTTGATGCGTCCCCGCACGATCTCGCCGGGGGATGGAACCGTGCGCAACACGGCGAATCCCGTCACCGTCTTACCGCAGCCCGATTCCCCCACCAGGCCGAACACCTCGCCCTGGCGCACGTCGAAGGTCATCCCGTTGACAGCGTGGACCACGCCGGCGTAGGTTCTGAAGCGAACGTGCAGGTCTTCGACCGATAGCAGGATCTCGTTCATGCGACGGCCCTCCTGGTGCGAGGGTCGGTCGCGTCGCGCACCGCGTCGCCCAGCAAGTTGAAGGACAAAGTGACCAGGAAAATCGCCGCCCCTGCGGATCCGGCGAACCAGGGCCGCTCGATGAAGTAGATGCGACCGGTGTTGATCATCTTGCCCCAGTCGGGGGCCGGTGGCTGGATGCCCAGGCCGATAAAGCTAAGGGCCGCACCAGTGAGAATGGCCGAACCGATGTCCATCGTGATCTGCACCAGCACGGGAGTCAATACGTTGGGCAAGATATGACGCATGATGATATTCGCGTCGCTCACGCCGATGCTGCGGGCGGCCTCAATGAAGTACTCCTCGCGCAGGGACAGCGTTTGCGCCCGCACCAGGCGGGCATACCAGGGCCACCAGGTGAAGGCAATGGCGATCATGGCGTTGACGAAGCTGGCTCCCAGCGCGGCGGCGATGGCAATGGCCAGCAGCAGGGGAGGGAAAGCCAGGAAGACGTCAGTGATGCGCATCAGGATGTCGTCTATCCAGCCGCCGTAATAGCCGGCGATGGCGCCCAAAGGAATGCCGATGACGCTGGCCACGAAAACCACCAGAAACCCGATACTGAGCGAGCTGCGCCCGCCGAAAAGCAGGCGCGCCCACACGTCCCTTCCCAGGTAATCGGTGCCCAGGGGGTGAGTCCGACTGGGGGGCTGGAATTTCTCCAGGATGTTGGGTTCGCCCCGCCCCTGCTCCGGGTAGGGGGTAAGCGATGGCGCAAAGATCGTTACCAGGATAAAGAAAACAATCACCACCAGGCTGATCACCGCCAGCGGATCCCGCCGAAAGGCCTGCAACATCAGGCCGAGTTCCTGGAAGCGCGCCGTGCGTTGTGCGGTTTCTGCATCTGGCCATTCGATGGTTGAGTCCACGGTCTTCTCCACTCGTAACTGTTCACCCCCTCCCCTTCGCAGGGGGAGGGTTGGGGTGGGGGTGGACTGTTTGTGGGGAACCGCCC
>CAZQDO010000075.1:0-559 GCA_964592085.1 uncultured Anaerolineae bacterium
CCCCCACCCCAATACCGAATACCCAATATCCAATACCCAGTACGCCAGACCACCAAAGATCGCCCGCAACACCTGACACATCCCTCACCCTCCTCCTCTCCCTCCGCGCCGACTTCACTGCCCAGGCACTGAGTCATCGCCCTCTAGCCGACGGCATCCAAAGTGGGCGTCTGGTTCTGGGGCCGATGACTCGCCAGGAAATGCGGCGGGCCATTGAGGAACCGGCCCGCGGGAAGGGCGTGATCTTTGAACCGGGGATGGTGGAGCGGCTGCTGGACGACGTGGGCGACGAGCCGGGCAACCTGCCGCTGTTGCAGTTCACCCTGACCCAGTTGTGGGGGCGACAGACAGGGGGGCAGCTCACCCACGCCGCCTACGAGGAGATCGGCGGCCTGGCTGGCGCCCTGACCCACCACGCCGACGGCGCCTACGAGCAACTGAGCACGGGCGAGCAGGAAGCCGCCCGGCGCGTGTTCACCCAATTGGTGCGCCCCGGCGAGGGCACCGAGGATACCCGCCGTCTGGCCGGCCGGGACGAGTTGAGCGAGGAGGATTGGGG
>CAZQDO010000075.1:569-16104 GCA_964592085.1 uncultured Anaerolineae bacterium
GGCCTGGTACAGCGGTTGGCCGGCGCCAGGCTGGTGGTCACCGGCCGCGAGCTGGGCGGCCAGGAGACGGTCGAGCTGGCGCACGAGGCGCTGATCCAGCACTGGGGACGGCTGCGGGATTGGATGGACGCCGACCGCGCCTTCTACACCTGGCAGAGACGACTGCGGGCCGCGCTGCGCCAGTGGAGGGCCAGCAACCGTGACGAGGGGGCCTTACTGCGGGGCGCGCCGCTGGCCGAGGCGGAGGGGTGGCTGATCGGGCGGGAGGCCGAGCTGAGCCGGGCGGGACGGGAGTTCATTCAGGCCAGCCTTGCGCTGCGCGATGAAGGACAGCGTGCCGAGGAGGAGCGTCGCCAGCGCGAACTGGCCCAGGCTCAGTCGTTGGCCAGGGCGGAGCACCAGAGGGCTGAAACGCAAGCCAGAGCCGGGCGGCGTCTGCGCTGGCTGGTGGCCGGCCTGGCCGTAGTCTTCCTGGTTGCCGTGGTGAGCGCGCTGCTGGCCCGCAATGAGCAGCTTACGGCTCAACGCGCCGCCCAGGTCGCTCAGAGCCTGAACCTCGCCACCAGCGCACAGTTGGCCCTGGCCGAGCACAACACCGACCTGGCTCTGGCCCTGGCCCTGGAAGCCAACCGCGTTCCCGACCCACCGCCGCAGGCCCGGCTCACGCTGGCGGACGTCGCGTACGCGCCGGGCACCCGCCGCGTCTTCGAGGGACATACCGAGCCGGTGGAAAGCGTGGCCGTAGCTCCAGATGGGCGCAGGGCGCTTTCCGGCTCGGCCGACGGGACGCTGATCCTGTGGGATGTGGAAACCGGCGAGGCCATCCGCCGCTTTCACGGGCACGCCGATGTCGTCCACGACGTCGCGTTTCTTCCCGGTGGAGGCACGGCCCTTTCTGCCTCCGCCGATGGGACCCTGATCCTGTGGGACATTTCGGCTGGGCTCAATGCAGGCCTGGAAACGGGCGAGATCGTTCGTCGCTTCGAAGGGCACACAGACGTGGTGTGGTGCGTGGCCGTCAGTCCGGATGGGCGTAGCGCGCTCTCCGGCTCGGCCGATAAAACGCTGATCCTGTGGGATATCGAGACCGGCGACATCCTACGCCGCTTCAGCGGGCACGAGGACGCGGTCCTGAGCGTGGCCATCAGCCCCGACGGTGCCACCGCTCTGTCTGGCTCCGCCGATCTCAGCGTGATCCTGTGGGACCTGGAGAGCGGAGAGATCCGGCACAAGATGGCCGGCGTGGCCGACACGGTGAAAGGCGCTCAGGAAGCCATTGGGCATTATCTGGACGTCGGGGGAGTGGCCTTCCTTCCCGACGGACGGAGGGCAGTTTCCGTTTCTGAAGATGAGTTCGTGATCCTGTGGGATCTGGAGACCGGGCAACTCATCACCCGTTTTGATACTGAGACTGTCCCTTACAGCGTGGCGACAAGCCTTGATGGCCGCACGGCTTTGCTGGGCGTGCTGGATAACCGGGTGCTCCTGCTCGACATTTCGGCTCCGCTCAATGCAGGCCTGGATACCGGGCAGCTCTCTTTACAGTTGCACGGCCATACCGGCCGGGTGCTGGCGGCAACCTTCATCCCCGGCGACCGCATGGCCCTGTCCGCCTCGGCTGACGACACCTTGCGCCTGTGGGACTTGTACAGCGGGGCCGAGATTCGCCGCCTGGAGTACGCCGATCCGCCGGACCCGGCCGCGGCCGATGTGGCCGTCAGCCCCGATGGGCAACTGTGCCTGACCGGCCTGTGGACCGGCGAGATCAGCCTGTGGGATTATGCCACCGGGCAAGAGATCCGCCGCCTGCGGGGGCACACCGAGATGGTCTTTGGCGGCGTGCACTTTCTGCGGGGTACCCCAGAGGGTACACACGGCCTCCGGGCCGTTTCCGGTTCCGGCGATATATTTGCAGATGCAAACGACTGCACCATCCGCCTATGGGACCTGGAAACAGGGCAGGAACTGCGCCGGCTGGAGGGGCACACCGACAAGGTGTGGGATACCGACGTGAGCGCCGATGGCCGCTTTGTGGCCTCCGGCTCCCACGACGGCACGCTGCGCCTGTGGGACATTTCGACCGCGCTCAATGCAGGCATCGAGAGCGGCGAGGGCAGAGTCCTGCTCGACGTCTCTCCCCAGGCCGTGCGGAGCGTGGCCTTCAGCCCCGACAGTCGTTCTCTGGTGCTTGGCCTGGCCAAAGGGCAAGCCAGCAACCCAGACTACAGCCTGCGCCTGCTGGAGACGGAAACGGGCCGGGAGATCCGCCGACTGGTCGGCCACCGCGAAGTGGTCGCGGATGTGGCTTTCAGCCCTGATGGGAGACTGATCCTGTCCGGCTCGCAAGATCTGAGCGTCATCGTGTGGGACGCGGCCAGCGGTGAAGAAATCCATCGCCTCATTGGGCACACCGGCGGCCCTCTGTCGGTTGCTTTCAGCCCGGACGGTCGCCTGGCTTTGTCGGGGGCATACGATGGCTCACTGATGCTGTGGAACGTCGCCGAGGGGGTGGCCCTGCGCCGCTACGCTGGCCTCAACAAGCCCATCGTGGGGCTGGCTTTTGTCCCCGATGGGCACTCCTTCCTGGTTGCCGCCGACGACGATGCTGTGCATGAGTATCGCATAGATGCCACGCAGGACGACCTGCTCGCCTGGGTCGCCGCCAACCGCTACGTCCCCGAACTGACCTGCCAGCAGCGCCAGCGGTATCACGTCGAGCCGCTGTGCGAGCAGGCCGGCGCACTGCCGACTGATTGACCTTGAAGCTGCTGCCTCTCCGGCCTACCCCTGCACAAGAGTGAAGCAACATTTTTGTCAACGAATAATGTCAAACGAAAAAACGAGTGGGCGGTGGACGGCGGGCCCTACTCGTTTTTTCGTTCGGTATTCGTTGACAAGGTAATTTGACAAGCCACACTTTTCATGGTATAATATATCAAGATTTATATAATAAAAACTGATACAATAAAGGTTTACTTAGGAGGTACTAATGTCACTCAAACACACTTTGCTTGGGTTCCTCAATTACGGCCCCATGACGGGCTATGACCTGAAAAAACACATGGATAATTCGACCCAGTTCTTCTGGCACGCCAGGCTGAGCCAGATTTACCCCGCTCTCAAAAAACTGGCAGAAGAGGGGCTGGCCGAAGCCACCGTGGTCCCCCAGGAAGGAAAACCCGACAAGAAGGTCTACCTGATCACGGAGGCAGGCCGCGCGGCGCTGATGGATTGGTTAGCTGAGCCAATAGACGAACTGTCACCAACCAAAGACCCCACTTTGCTCAAATTGTTTTTCTCCGGCTCGCTGGACAAGGAAACGGTGCTTGCGCAACTCCATCGCCAACTGGCTCTTCACCGCGCGCAACTGGTTCTCTACCAACAGGATACGGCAGCCTACCTTGAGCAAATCGTCGCAGAAACGGGCCTGGCCCGCGAAGGTGTGCTGTGGGAACTGGCACGGCAGTTCGGGGAAGGATACGAACGCGCCTACGTCCACTGGCTGGAACAGGCCATTGAGGTTGTTGAGCAAGAGCTGTAGAAAGGATGTGCCAATGAAAGTCCCAACCAATCTCAATCTTCGACAGACCCTAGAAGGCATGGCCCTCACCTTCGACCCTACCGCTGCCGAAGGGCTGGCCGCCACGATTCAATTCGATGTGACCGGCCCCGAAGCCGGCGTCTATCACCTGCGCATCGCCGACGGTGAATGCACTCTTCACCTCGGCTCGACCGCTACCCCCACCCTCACCATCTCTACTCCCTCCGACGTGTGGCTGCGGATCAGCAGTGGCGAGCTCTCTGGGCAGAAAACCTTGATGCAGGGACTGTACACCGCCACGGGCGACCTGAGCCTGCTGCTCAAGATGGATAGCCTGTTCAGGCCTGCGGATCAAATCGTCCTCGAAGCGCCTCCCACCCAGCGCCCGCCTGGCCCGCTCCCACTGTCGGGCATGGCCTGGCTAACCGTCGCTTTCCTCCCCTGGATCACCCACTGGATCACCTTCGACATCTCCGGCCTGAGCCACTCGATCAGCATCGGGCTGCCACTGCTCCTGTCAGCGCTGATCGTCGGCTACCGGCTGGCATTTGACAGACCGACCTGGATGGAGTGGGGCGGGCTGGGGTTCTTCAGTCTGGCGGGTATTTTGAGGCTGACTGGCGACGTCGGGTTCGCGGTTTGGGGTTCGGTCATCAGCAGCGTGGTGATGGCTGGCTTGTGGCTGGGAACGCTGTTGTTTTGCGATACTTCGACGGAGCTCAGTACAAGCATGCCGCTCTCTGGCGACTACTCCAAGTGGAGCTACGTCAAAGCTTTGTGGCGCAACAGCATGTTCATCTACCCCAACGCCGTCATCAGCCTGATGTGGGGTTGGCAGTTCATCCTCGCCGCGTTGTTTGGCGTGGTCGCCATTCTGCTCCCGAACCTGATGGTCGTTTTCACCGCGCTGCGCTACCTGCTGCTGGTTCCGGCCTTCATTTTTACTTCCGTGTACCAGAAACGCGCCACCCAACTGCGCGTAGATGATTACGACAAAACCATGAGCCGGCTGCGCTTCTGGGCCGGGATGGGGCTTTCGGTGGTTTCAGGGCTGCTGCTGGCGGCGACGATGCCCAATTTCGACGTGGGGCTGCTGGGCTGGCTGGCGCTGGTGCCGCTGCTGATGGTAGTTGTCACAGCACCATCCAGGCAGCACTACGTCCTGGCGCTGCCCTTTGGCCTGACCTGGTCCATCGCCGTCCACAACTGGTATCCCCACATTTTCCCGCCCACGTTGGGCTATTTCTTGATCATCGCCGTCGGTGCGTTTTACGCCGGGCTCATCCAACTGGGAACCTGGCTCCAGGCCCGGCTGCCGGGTGCACTCAAGCTATTGGCGCTGCCGGTGACCTGGGCGGCGGTTGAGTACGTCAAATTCATCGCCCCGGTGGTGGAAGACTGGTGGTTTGTGCTGCTGGCCAAAAGCCAGTGGCGGTTTCCTCCCGCGCTGCAAATCCTCAGCGTCACCGGCTTTCCCGGCCTCAGCTTCCTGGTGATGCTGGCCAACGTCGCTCTGGTCTTCCTGCTGCTAAGAAACCAGGTTCTTCGGAAAAAACCTGGTTTCTGGGCCTGCGTCGTCGCACTGGTCATCGTCGCTGTCGTCGTCGGCTGGGGTGCGATGAGCATCCCTCAAGCCCCGGCGGACACCTTTACCATCGCCGTCAACACCGACATGGTCAATCAGGACCCCGCCATCCAGGCGGCCGGGGAGTTTGACCCAAAGAAGAAGATGAAGGTCGGCTACATCGCCACCACCCCGCAACAGTCCCAGGCCATCTTCGACGTGAACGCCGATCTGACGCGCTCCATCGCCAACCAGCGCCCTGCCGTTGTGGTCTGGCCGGAGAACGAGTTCAGCGACGCTGACGACGCGCGATTCATGGACCAACTCAAGGGATTGGCGCGGGAAGTGGACGCCTACATCGTGGCCGACGTGGTGTGGCGCGCGCCGACCGGCCTGCACGATACCGCGCTGATGGTGGGACCAGGTGGGAACGAGGTCGGCCGCCGGGCCAAGATCAACACCACGTCCGGCGAAGAGGAAGTCGGCTTTGTGCCGGGACCGGACGAGTTCCCGGTCTTTGACACACCTCATGGCAAAGTGGGCGTGGGCGTGTGCTGGGACGTCCATCGCCTGTGGATTGTCCGTGAGCTGGCTCGCGCCGGTGCGCGCGTCATGCTCCTGCCGATGGACAACGACTTTAACGCTACTCCCTGGTTCCCGGCCTTCCACGCCTCCGACGGCGTCTTTCGAGCCGTGGAGAACCGTGCCACCTTTGGGCTGGGCACCACCAACGGACTCTCGCTGGTGGTTGATCCCTACGGGCGCTTCACCGCCGAAGGAGACATCAACCAACGCGGCGTTATCACTGGCGAGACCTTTGCCGTGCCTGGGCAGACCCTCTACACCCGTTGGGGCGACTGGTTCGGATGGCTTATGGTCGCCGCGCTTGCGGTGATGGCCAGCGTATCCATTCTTGAGCGAAAACGATCAATAAGTCATAAGGAGACAGTTAGATGAAAGTTCTTGCTCTCAACGGCTCCCCCCGCATGAAAGCCAGCAGCACCTATCACATCATGAAACCCTTTCTCGAAGGGCTGGAAGCAGCGGGGGCGGAAACGGAAGTGATCCACATCCGCAGGCTGCACCTGGAACACTGCATCGGATGCTACACTTGCTGGGTGCGCACTCCTGGCACGTGCATTCATAAGGACAGCATGGCGGGCGCACTGGAGAAGTTCAACAACGCCGATATGGTCGTCTTCGGCACGCCGCTCTACCACTTCACCATGAGCGGCGTCATGAAGGATTTCATTGACCGCACCCTGCCACGCCTGGAGCCGTGGCTGATCCCGCACCCACACGTCGCAGGTGTCACCGGCCATCCTGAACGGGTCCACAAGCCGGAGAAAATGTTCCTGATCTCCCCCTGTGGATTTCCGGAGTTCGAGCACTTCGACTCGCTAGTCGCCACCTTCAGGCATATCGCGCGCATGGCGAACTGGGAATACGTGGGCGAGATTCTGCGCCCCGGCGCGGAGGCCCTCAGCCGCCGCTCATTGCGGGGATTGTTTACCCACTACTACGACCTGGTGCGCCAGGCGGGTGAACAGGTGGCCTGCCAGGGGTGCATTTCGGACGAATTACAGGTCGAACTGCGCAAAGACCTGTTTCCCGGTGGCAAGCAGGCCTTTTGCGACATGGCCGCTGATTACTGGACGGGGCGGATGGACCGTTTCAGAGTTCCCGAAGAGCTGCGCCACACCGTCCCGCTCTTGGCGGAAAAACCGGACAGCATACCCCTTTAAGCAAGGGAGAGCGTCTTCTCTACGTTCGTGGATTTTCCCTAAAACGGGTTTTGTGGTAACATATTCCTAAAACTTGCAAGGGGGGAATGAACATGATGGAAGAAAAAACGACTGGCTTCCAGCCTCGCGGTCGTTACTTTGAGGAGTTCGCCGTGGGCGATGAAGTGATCAGTCATGGCCGCACGATAACTGAAGCCGACATTGTGGCCTTTGCTGCCTTCTCAGGCGACTGGAATCCACTGCACTGCGACGCCGAGTACGGCAAAGATACCTTTTTCGGAGAGCGCATTGCCCACGGCCTCCTGGGTCTCGCCGTTGCCTCGGGGCTGACTGAGCGCCTGGGCTTTGTAGAGGGCACCGCAGAGGCCTTTATGAGCCTGGAGTGGAAGTTCCGTGGCCCTATCAAGATTGGAGATACCATCCACGTCGAGGCTAAAGTGGCCCGCAAGAAGGAGATGCGACGGTTGGGAGGCGGCTTTGTCGTTCTTGACGTGGCCGTAGTCAATCAAAAGGGTGAGGTGGTTCAGAAGGGCCAATGGACCGTCCTGATCAAGGGCAAGCCGCTTCCTTAAAATTTTCGCTAACCCCTTGACATCCGAAACGTTTTGGAGTATAATATAATTATCTCCAAAACGTTTCGGATTTTTAGTTTACCCCCGTATCGAGAGAGGGAAGGACGATGAGTGTCACCCTCAAAGACATCGCTCGCAAGGTTGGCTATTCGGTTACCACTGTCTCCCGAGCCCTGAATGACTACGACGACGTCAACGAAGAGACGAAACAGCTCATTAAGCGCGTAGCCCGAGAGATGGGTTACCATCCTCACGTGATTGCCCAGAGTTTACAGCGACAGCGTACCAACACGGTGGGCTTCATCGTCCCCGCCACCGAGCATTATCTCTCAGACCCCTATTTCATTGAACTGCTAGCTGGCATAGGGGATGGAGCTGCCAGCTACGATTTCGACCTCCTCGTCTCCACCCGCAAGCCAATGGATCCCCAGGAGCGATTGGCCTACGAGAGAATGGTCAAAGGGCGGAGGGTAGATGGCATCATCGTGGCTCGCACTCGGCGCAAGGATGAGCGGATCGCTTATCTTATGAGCGAAGAATTCCCCCTGGTTGCCTTTGGCCGCACTGACTCAGACCTGGATTTCCCCTATCTGGACGTGGACGGAGAAGAGGGCATCCGTGAGGCGGTGAGGTACCTCATTGGCCTGGGACATCAGCGCATCGGTTTCATCTCTCCCTCTATGTACCTGATGTTCGCAGAGCATCGCCTGGCCGGTTACAAGCGAGCTCTGCAAGATCATGGCCTGAAGTTCGACCCCGCATTGCTGGTCGAGGGTAACCTGACCCAATCCGGTGGTTACCGAGGGATGGAACAGCTCCTGGATCTGGAAGATCCTCCCACGGCCATCGTGGCCGGCAACGACCTGATGGCTTTTGGAGCGATGGAGGCGGCTCAGGACCGAGGTTGGGTCGTTGGTCGCGATGTGGCCGTGGTCGGCTTCGACGACGTACCCTTGGCGGCGTATTTCCGGCCCTCCCTGACCACCATCCGTCAGCCCGTCTACGATATCGGGAAAACGCTTTCCCAGATGTTAATCAAAATCGTCAGGGGTGAGGATCTAGCTGAGCGCCAGGTCATCCTACGGCCGGAATTGGTCATCCGCGAATCCAGCGGGGTCGGCTGACTGAAATCGAGAAAGGAGGTGATATATCGAATTTCTACTGAGTTAATGGAGGATGCTCCGTGAAAGAAGTATCTCCAAGCCAAATCCCATCAAAAAGAAGGAGGAAGGTACAAATGCGTAAGAGGATGTTTGTCAATTTGTTCTTAGTGTTCGCAATGCTACTGACCCTGGGAGTGAGCGCGGTCAGTGCTCAGGAGGAGTTGACCTACACAGTTAAGCTGGGCGATACCCTGTGGGCCCTGGCGGAGAAGTACCTGGGCAACGGCGCGGCCTACCACGCCATCGTGGATGCCACCAACGCCAAGTCTGGGGAAGGCTTCGCCAGCATTGACAACCCCAGCCTGATTCAGCCTGGTTGGAAGCTCGTCATCCCCGGCGCCGAGGCTCCGGCGGCGGAGGCCCCAGCAGTGGCAGGCCAGACCCTCGTCTTCGAGTCCAGACTGTTCAGCCCACCTCGCGAGCAGGAGTTCTTCATCAACGAGGTCATCAAGCCTTTCGAGGAAGAGTACGGGGTGACTGTATTGTTCCAGATTCTGGACGACGACACGATCTTTGACAGGGCGACGATTCAGCAGGAAACCGATCACGTCACCACGGACATCATCTGCGCCCACAACGGGAAGATGCCCGACTGGCTTGACGCAGGGTATGTGGAGGATTTGACGCCATACGTTGATTCCTGGACAGACAGGAACTTCAGCCCCACGTTCGAGTCCGACACCAACCGGGATGGGAAGCAGTACTTCCTGCCAGTGGGCGCCGACGTCTACCTGCTGCTGGCCAACAACAAGGCGCTTCCCTATCTCCCCGATGGCGTTGATATTGATGCCATAACCTGGGAACAGTATGCCCAGTGGGCCGTCAACATCGCCGAGGGTGAAGGTGAAGGCAAGGTCTGCATCACCGGCATCCCCATGAAGTCCTGGATCTACATGTTCGGCGGGACGGCGCTCTCGTACGGCGCTGGCTTCCCCGACGCCAACTCGGCCGCGGCCATGGAGGCATGGAAGATCTGGGAGACCATCGGCAAGGCTGGTGGCTTTGTCCCGACGGTGATGAACATTGATAGCTGCGTAGATCCGATGATGCGTGAAGAGTCGTGGCTGACGGTGTTCCACAATGCTCGCGCCGGCCAGGTCTACGCCTCTAACGAGACCCAGTTCACCTTGGCGCCCGCGCCAATTGGGTCGGAGGGCATCGGCACCATCGCTGGCGTCAGCGGTTACGCCATCATGAAGGGCGCGTTGCACCATGACCTGGCAGTCATGTTCCTTGAACACCTGACTCGCCCCGACATCCAGGTGAAGATCGCCAAGGGCACCGGCGGCTTCATTCCGCCAGTGCAGGAAGCGCTCGACTACATGGGCGACGAGGCCATTGACGAGGTCATCTCCAAGGCCGTGCTGGTGCTTGAGCAGGGCATCGCCTCCGGCGTGCCTGGCTACTTGTATCAGGACTGGGGAGCCGTCAAACAGTGCTTCGATGACGTGTTCGAGGACACGATCCTGCCTGGCAACGACGTGGATCAGGCACGGCTCGACGCCGCCCAGGCATGTGTGGATGGTCTCTTGAAGTAGCTCGCTGATGCACGTGTAGCTACTTTCGACTGGATAGAGCCGGGAAAACAGTCCCATTTCCCGGCTCTGTCTTCTAAACAACACCAAAAGAGGTGAATGGGTATGACAGCAGTAGCGCGTCGGAATGGCAAGACCTGGAAGAAGATTACAAAAGGAGCAACTCCCTATCTGTTGGTGCTTCCTGTCGTCCTCTACTACGCCGCGTTTTGGCTGCGGCCTGTCATCTCGTCAATCATCGCCAGCTTCACCGGCGCCGCGGGCCAATTTACGCTGGACAATTTCGCGCTCGTCTTCCGCGAGGAGAATTTCGTAGCTGCCGTCAAGAACACCGCGATTATTGTGGTTTTCTCCGTTACTCTTGAGTTCCTCGCCGCCCTATTTCTCGCTCTGCTCATAAACAGGAAATTCAAAGGCTCCGGCCTCTTCCTGTTCCTGGCCATGATTCCCATGGCGCTCCCGGCTGCTGCAGCGGGAGCCATGTGGATCACTGGACTCACTGCCCACGGGTGGCTGAATAGCCTGTTGGGCTACCTGGGGATTCTGGCGGAAGGCAAGAAGATATACTGGCTGGTGGGCTCCAATGCTAAGATGCTGGCAACGCTGATTATCATTGATGCCTGGCAGGTGATTCCCTCGGTCATGATCATCTTGCTGGCGGGATTGCAGAACATACAAGAGGAAATGAGAGAAGCTGGGTATGTGTTCGGCGGGAACTACTTGCACGTCCTGAGGAAAATCACTCTCCCCTTGCTCAAACCGACCATTACGACAGCCGTGATACTGAGGATGATCTCTGCCATCCAGATATGGCTCATCGTAGTGGTTCTGCTCGGGTTCTCCAGGCTGCCTGTCCTGGTTGAAAGGGTTGTCTTCTACACCAAGGAGGTAGATCAGTTGTACATCGCCGATCAGATGGCTGCTGGCTATACTCTCGTGGTTGCCGCGATCGTGTCCCTGGCAGCCCTGGTCTATCTGCAGGTGTCGGGAGCGTTCAAGCGAGAGAAGGAGCAACTCACATGACAAGGACGAAAAAGAAGCCGGTAAGCGTCGCCAAGGCCGCAAGAACGACAATTTTCTACATCTTTGTCGTCGGGGTCGTGGTTGCCCTATTGTTGCCGTTCTACTTCATCGTGTCGTTGTCCTTCCTATCCACGAGAGAGGCATATGAGTATCCCCTGCCGATGACCCCCGCCCTCAACACCCAATTCAAGCTGGAATATGGGAAGCGGGGCTACCTGATGAGCGTCTACGACAGGGTAGAAGGCGCTTATGAGACCGTTCTAGACACCGGAGAGCTGCAGAAGATATCTGATTATGTGAAATATCAGTTGGCCACTCCTATGACCCTGGAAGATATCGAACAGCAAATCGCCAAGCTGGAGGAGACACAGGACGTGGTCTATTTCACCCGCCGGAGAAACCTGCTGAGCAACTACCAGAGCTTCTTCGGGGTGGCCGGCTCCCAGGCGGTTCCCGCCCTGATCAGAAGCCTGCAGATCTGTGTCCTGACCATCATCATCTCTCTATCCATCGGAGGAATGGCGGGCTATGCTTTTGCCAGGTATGCCTTCAGGGGAAAGGATCTACTGAAGTTCAGTGTTCTGTTTGTGAGGATGTTCCCAGGCGTGGCCATCGCCATCCCTATGATCAAGATCCTCGTTGGCCTGAACTTCTATGATAGACCCATCGGATTGTCCCTGGTCTACTCCATCGGGAACATCGCTCTTACCGTCTGGATCACGGCCAGCATTTTCATGGGCATCCCTGAATCGCTGGAAGAGGCGGCGCAAGTTTTCGGGGCCACCAAGGCGCGAGCATTTTTGCGCGTTACCCTGCCGCTGGCTTTGCCGGGGCTGGCGGCCGCCGCTATGTACTCATTCTTAGGGGCCTGGAATGAAACGGTGTCGGCCATTATTCTAACACAGTTTAATCCCACATTTGCGGTTATCGTGTATCAAACCGTCCTGGGCGCTGTCGGGCAGGTGAACCTGGCTGCGGCAGGTGGTATGGCCATGGCTCTGCCGGCGGTCATCTTCACTTTCTTCATCCGCCGATACATCCGCCAGATGTGGGGCGGGGTCACCATTTAGCAAGGGGGAAAGCATGGCAACACTAACATTGAAGAACGTCACAAAGCGGTTCGGTCGAAACGTCGTGGCGGTTAACGACTTCAGTCTTCAGGTACCCGATAGAGAGTTCCTCGTGCTGCTGGGCCCGTCGGGATGCGGGAAAACAACAACCCTGCGAATGGTTGCTGGCCTGGAGGAAGCGACAGAGGGAACCATTTTGATTGACGAGGTTGATGTCACCGATCTGCCGCCCAGAAGAAGAGACGTGAGCATGGTTTTCCAGAACTATGCGGTCTGGCCTCACATGACCGTCTATGACAACATCGCTTATGCCCTGAAGCTCAAGAGGATGGACAAGCAGACCATTGACAAGACAGTCAAAGAAGCGGCAGAGATGACCAAGATCGCCGAGCTTCTGGATCGTTACCCATCGCAGCTCTCAGGGGGCCAGCAGCAGAGGGTGGCAGTGGCCAGGGCCATCGCCGTGAAACCCAAGCTCTTCCTGCTGGATGAGCCGCTCTCGAACCTGGACGCCAAGCTGAGAGTGGCAACGCGAACGGAACTGAAGGCCATCCACGACAAGACCGAGGCCACGACCGTATTCGTCACCCACGACCAGTCCGAAGCCATGAGCCTTGCTGACCGCATCGTGATCATGAAAGACGGAGAGATCGTGCAAATAGGAACCCCTGATGACGTCTACCACCGCAGCGCGAGCCTTTTTGTAGCCGACTTCATCGGCACCCCTCCCACCAATTTCATGGACGTCGAGCTGAAGGTTGAGAATGGTGATCATCGTTTGATCAATCCTCATTTCAGTTTCACACTGGGCTCTGAGAACGCCGCCAAACTGCGGAACTATGGGAAAAGACGGCTTGTTCTTGGCGTCAGGCCTGAGAACATCCTGCTGGCGGGCGAGGAGGAGTCCATGCTGTCTGCACAGTGTCTTGTTTCGGAGCCACAAGGTTCGCATCAAATCATCGCCATTGAACTGGGGGGCAAGATCATAAAAATCGTCGCCCCCGCCCATCCCAGGATTGAGTCGGGGGAAACAGTTCACCTGTCATTCAACCAGGACGCCATTGCCCTTTTCAATGGTGACACTGGGCTAAGGATTTAAGATACATCTCGTGACTGTGAGCCGTGCATGGTGCGTGATGCGTGTTGCGTTGGATGCAACGGATCACGCATCACGTCTTTGGAGGTGACGTGTTTCATAACATTCGCTTGACTTCCACCAAAATCAACCGACGCCTGAAGCTGATCGAGCCGCTGGTCTACCGCCGTCGTCAGCCGTTGTTGCCTTTCCGGTACCTCAGACTGGAAAGCCCCCTGGTTGCTCCGCCGGTTTCGCCAGAAGTGGACGACGAAAACTGGCAATTGATTCCGTGGGGATCTTACTGGTGTGAGCCTCACGCGGATTTTGTCCTCCGCACTCGACTTCAAGTCCCCTCCGACTGGAACGTGGATTCCCCAATGGCCTTGTACCTTCCCATGGGGGAGGCCGGCGATTTCAGCCACCCCGAAGCCTTGACCTACATTGACGGGGTGCCCTATGCTGCCTGTGACCGCCATCACCAGGAAATACTGCTGCCGCCTCGGCTTTTCGATGGCGCTTTGCATCTATTAGCCCTGCATGGCTGGGCCGGTAGTCTGAATGATGACAGGTATGCGCGGCTGCTGATGCGCGAGTGTGCCCTGGTGCAGATTGATCAGCCCACGCGCGATTTCATTGCCTTGGCCAGAGTTGCGCTGGGCGTTGCCGATCACCTGGACGAAAACGAGCCGGCGCGGGGCCACCTGTATACCGCCCTGGACGAGGCATTCAAAGTGCTGAACACTCGCGAGCCCTTCGGTGAGCGCTTCTACGCCAGCGTGACGGCTGCCCACGAGACGCTGCGGGATGGCATTGCCCAGGCGGGCGCTCCGCTGGCAGTGAACATCATCGCTGTGGGTCACGCTCACATTGACGTGGCCTGGCTGTGGACGCTGGGTCAGACCCGGCGCAAGGCCGGACGGACCTTTTACAACGTCATCCGCTTGATGGAGCAGTTCCCCGAATTCTGCTATAGCCAGAGCCAGTCCCAGTTGTATGACTTCGTGCGGCAGGATTATCCGGAGCTGTTTGAAATCATCAAGCAGCGAGTACGCGATGGCCGTTGGGAGCCTCTGGGCGGCACGTGGGTGGAGACCGATTGCAACGTCACGGGCGCCGAGTCCCTGGCGCGGCAATTCCTCCTCGGGCGCACCTTCTTTCGAGAGCATTTCGGTGCTGACGCCGATGCTCCCGTCTTGTGGCTTCCCGACGTGTTCGGCTACGCCTGGAATCTTCCCCAACTGATCAAAGAGGCCGGGCTGGAGTATTTCTTCACCATCAAAATCGGTTGGAACCAGTACAACCGTCTGCCTTACGATTCCTTCTGGTGGCAGGGCCTGGACGGAACACGCGTTCTCACCCATTTCAGCACCGCCGGCGAGAGCAGCAATGTCCACGTCAGCACTTACAACGCCAAGGCTTCCCCTGGAGAAACCCTTCATGCCTGGAGAACCTTTCAACAGAAGGACTACGGCAGGCCAGGTGTGACGCCGCCTCTGCTGATGTCATTCGGATACGGCGACGGCGGCGGTGGCCCCACGCGGGAGATGGTGGAGAACATCCGAGAGATGGGGCATTTCCCTGCCACGCCGCAAATTCAGTGCGGCACGGTGGGGGAGTTCTTCCGTAAATTGGAGGCCGAGGTCGGAGACCGCCTGCCGACGTGGAACGGCGAGCTCTACCTGGAGAATCACCGCGGCACGTATACCACCCAGGGCCGCAACAAACATGCCAACCGCAAGAGCGAGTTCCTCCTGCACGATGCCGAATTCCTGGCTGCCCTGGCCTCCGTGCTCGATTCGGACTATCGCTACCCCCACGCCGAGCCGCACCGGGCCTGGGAGCTGGTTTGCCTCAACCAGTTCCACGACATCATCCCCGGCAGCAGCATCGGCCCTGTTTACGTCGAGTCGCAGCAGCAATACGCAGAGGTGCGCGAGATCGGCGAACAAGTGCGGGATGGTGCACTGGCGGCAATCGCCGAGAAGCTGGGCGGCGACGTTCTGGTGGTGAACCCAACCTCGTTCGAGCGCAGCGGTCTGGCCCTCTGGAGCAACTCAGGCCCCTCAGGGTTTCCCGAGGACGAGACACCGGAGTCCCCAACTTGTTGGGGGAGTGGCTCCACGGACCCGAACAAGTTCGGGACTCCAACGCTACACCGTGATGATGGCTCCCCTGTCTCCATCCAGTCCGTGGAGGGCGGATTGCTATTAGATACTGGATATTTGCCCCCTTACAGCATTACGC
>CAZQDO010000076.1:0-16071 GCA_964592085.1 uncultured Anaerolineae bacterium
GTAGTAGTCCTCCCAGTCCTCGCGGCGACGACCCGGCTTGCGGTGTCGCTTGGCTACCACCTTTCCCAGTTTTTCATCGTAGACCAACTCGCGTCTCTTCGCTCTCTTTCGACGCTCCTCTAATTCGTCTTCGTCCTCGTACTCGTCGAGCTCTTCTTCTTCGTACTCTAAGACGGGTTCCTCTTCTTCCTCTCCGGTAGGTTTCTCTTCTTCTTCAATGGGCTTCTCGACAGGCTCCGCTTCCTCGACCGGAGCCTCTTCCTCCACAGGCACGACTTCTGCTGCTGCCTCAGCTACTTCGACGACTTCGGCCACATCTTCCATTTCCGGAGCAGCCGCTTCCACTACTTCTTCTTCGACCGCTTCCACCGGCTCTTCGGCCACTGCCTCGATTTCTTCGACCTCTTCTACTTCCTCGGCGGTGATATAGCCCTGCGCTTGCAGCCTGTCTTTTAGCTCAGCCAGCGATTTCGGGCCGAAGTTCTTAGTGGTCAGCATCGCCTCATCGCCTTTGGCCAGCACTTCCAGTATTTCCTCCACGGTGGCAAATCCCGCTTGATTGAGGGCGTTGTACACCCGCGTGCTGAGGCCCAACGTGTCAATGGGAACGCCTTCTTCGACGACTCTTTCCTGGGCAGCAGCCGTCTCTATGACATCAATTGCCTCTCTAAGCACCCGCATCTCTTGAGCCGTAGGAGGAGCTTCGTCTTTCTTCAACAGAATGGCCTCGGCCAGGGCCAGAATGTCTTTTTTCTCGGCTACGGCGGCCACCTTGGCGATTTCTTCTTCTCTGGCCTTTTGCAGGGCCTCCCCGGCCGCTTCCGTGGCGCTCTTGATGTCAATGCGCCAGCTAGTCAGCTTGGCTGCCAGGCGAGCATTTTGCCCTCCTTTGCCGATGGCCAGGGAGAGCTGATCGTCGGGCACGATAACGGTGGCCGTCCTGCCCTCAGAGGGCGTATCGGTCAGATAGGCGTTCATGACTTTGGCTGGGCTGAGGGCGTTGGTGATGAAAACGCTTGTATCGGGGCTCCATTCTACTACGTCAATCTTTTCTCCATTCAGCTCTTTAACCACACTTTGAATCCTGACCCCGCGCATGCCCACACACGCCCCTACTGGATCTATCTCCGCCTGAACAGCGCTGACGGCTACTTTTGATCGCGAACCGGCCTCGCGAGCGATGGCCTTGATCTCCACGGTGCCATTGAAGATCTCGGGCACTTCCAGCTCCAGCAGGCGGCGAAGCATATTGCGATGAGTGCGGGAGACGATGATTTGAGGGCCTCGATTTGTCTTGCGTACCTCAAGAACGTAGGCCCGCACCCGCTGGTTAAGCCGGTAGTACTCGCCGGGAATCTGTTGACTCCTGGGAAGGAGGGCCTCGGTCCGGCCCAGGTTCAGGGTTACACCTTGGTGCATGATGTTCTGAACCGTGCCATTGATGAGCTCTCCCTCGCGTTCGGCGTAGCTGTTGAACAAGACATCTCGCTCGGCTTCGCGGATGCGTTGCAAGATGACCTGTTTAGCCGTCTGGGCGGCGATGCGCCCGAAGGTCTTGGGCGTATTCTCGATCATCACCGACCCACCCAACTCGGCGTCCTCGTTGATCTCTTTGGCCTCGTCCAAGGAGACCTCGAATCGTTGATCCTGGACTTCCTCTACCACCTCTTTGGTGATGTAGATCTTGGCCTGTCCAGTCTCTGGATCCATCTTGACCACGACGTTCTGTGTCGCGCCGAAGTCTTTCTTGTAGGCCGTCAATATGGCAACCTCAATGGCTTCCAGGACTACTTGCTTATCCAGGTTTCTCTCGCCGCAGATTTGGTCAAAAGCTACTGCGAACTCGTTCTTTCTCAAGTCTTGATTCCCCCTGCTTGGCGCTGTGACTCAAATGGGTTTGCTAATCTCCTGACAACAAGAAAAGTGGGGGACGCCCACTTTTCCAATAAAACCCTTATGCCGTTGATATTATACCATGTTTAGGCAAATCGGGCAAATCCGCAAGTGGAACAACGGACGGTAGGTGCGTTTCACTTTGGGGGCGAATTGGCTCGTGGAACAATATGGATCAGCATCCTGAGCTGGTCGAAGGATGCGGGTCTTGCAAAGCCGCACCCTTCGACCAGCTCAGGGTGCTCCGGTGAGCCTGCCAACAAAGGTTGCCTCCAGACTGACATGCACCTACGGACGGTAGGATTAAACGGACAGGGTTCACGAACCAGGTGACCTGGACTGAGGAGGATTCCGCAAATCCTGTGCCTCGGTGTCCTGACTGGCGGCCAACCGCCTTTGGATCTCGCCGGCAAGCGCGTCCAGGCAGATGGTATCACGACCTTCTTCCCCGCGCAACTTGACTTCGACGGCGTTTTCCTTCAGGGTACGGCGGCTCAAGGTGAGACGGATGGGGATCCCGATGAGGTCAGCATCGTTGAACTTGACCCCTGCGCTCCCATCGCGATCATCATACAGGATGTCGTAGCCCAGGGCTTGCAGGTTGTCGTAGACCTCCTCTGCCCTGGTCACTATCTCCTCACTCGTTCCCAGGACGACCAGGTGGATGTGGTAGGGAGCGATGGCGGCTGGCCAGACGGCGCCGTAGGAGTCGTGATGCTGCTCCACCACCGCGGCCATCAGCCGCCCCAGGTCAAGACCATAGGAGCCCACGACGACGGGCTGGGCTTTGCCGGCTCTGTCAAGGTAAGTGGCCTCAACCCTCTCGCCACGCTTCAGGAAGCCGACCTCAATGCCTGGCATCTCTGTCAGTTGGCTGCGGCAACGGGGGCAGGCGTAGCCCGCCTGGGCCTGGGCGATGTCTGTCAGGATGTTGGCCTGGAAGTCGCGGGGATAATTGACGTTCATCAGGTGGTAGCCAGCCTCATTGGCTCCGGCCACGAAGTTGGAGCCCATAAGCACCGAGTCATCAACTACCACTTTCGCACCCCTCACTCCGATGGGGGAGGCATAACCGGGCACGGCCCCTACAGCCACGATCTCTCTTTCCAGGGCAGTGTACAAGTCGGTGATCCCCAAGGCTTTTTTCAGTTTGGCCTCGCTGATGCCCAAATCGCCGCGGATGATGGCGAAGATCACTTCGCCTTCCTCAGTGGCATAGATCATGGCCTTGAGGGTTTTCTCGGTGGGCACTCCGACGTAGTTAGCCAGAGCCTCGATGGTTTTGCAGTCTGGTGTAGCTACTTTCTCGACTGCTCTTTCGGCCTCCGGGGATGCTTCCGGCTTGGCAAATGTGGCCCACTCAGCGTGGGCTGCATAATCGCCTACGGAACATAGGAGGAACTCTTGCTCGCTCGCCTGATAGGGGACGATGAATTCGTGGCCGTCCTCGGTTTCCACAGCGATGGTATCCAGGCAACAGGCTCGGGAGATGTTTGCATAAGCCTGATGGAGGCGCGAGTAAAAGTCGTTCAGGTTTTCTGAGTCGGCGTGAAAACTGAGGGCCTCCTTCGCTATGAACTCTTTGGTTTCCATCAGGCCCCCGTGGAAGCGGTACTCGTCGCGGAGCTTGGGGCGAATCTGGTAGATCAGGATGGGCAGTTGGCGATAGGATTCGATCTCAGTGCGACACAGGCCAGCCACGGCCTCCTCAGTGGTCAGGGCGGAGGGCATCAGCAACTCCTGCCCTCCGATGGCTCCCATTTCCTGGCGTGCGATCTGCTCGATCTTGCGCAGGACGCGTCGCCCCAGCGGCAGGTAGGTGTACAGACCCTCTGCCGACGGACGGATCATGCCGGCTCTGAGAAGCAATTGGTGGCTTGCGGTGCGGGCCTCGGACGGCGCCTGGCGCAAGGTGTGGCCGAAAAGCTTTGACATACGCATGTTCATCTCTCCCGATTCTCTATTCTCAGTTGAATCCACATGGTGGACAGGGATGGTTGCATGAGATGGCCTCCAGCGATTTTACACTGTACTGATTTCGGAATCAAGCTGGTTGATATATGCTTTCATAAAGTCAACTAACGGCTTTCCAAACTGCCTGGCTGTCTCTGTATGCAGTTCGCCGTAGAAGCTGATTTGGAAGTTCACCTGATCAACGATATAATCACCAACCCCTTTCCCTTCAGCAAATCGCTTCTCAAACTCGGTCATTGCCATCCCCCACGTGTCACCTTTGACATCGTGTGGGTCATACTCTGGTTTGGCATACTTGGATGTGAAGGCTCGCATTATGCCAACCGCGCCCAATGCATCGAGTTTATCAGCATCGCGCAGGACCTCTCCTAAAACTCCGCCGCCATTTGGTGAGCTGTGCCAACGGATCGCGTCAGTGATGGCCTTGATTTTCGCGCCAGTGAACAATTGCTGTTGGTGCAGGAACCGTGCGGCAGCCTCAGCGCTCACTTGAGCATGTTGGCCGCGTTTTTCGACCTCAACATAGGCCAGGCCAATATCATGTAGTAGGGCAGCAGCTTCGACAAGCTCCCAATCCTCAAGACCTTCTTTCTCGGCAATTCGAAGGGCCCAGCATCTCACCCGATCAACGTGCTTGAAATCATGGGCTATCCTCAAGTCCGGGGCAGCTACCGTGCTCATTGACTGTCTGACGTAGCCCTCTATTTGCTGAACTCTCCCCTTTACCACACCGTTCTCCTCTGTCTTAACGTGTTTGACCCGTGGCTGTGAATGCACTGCGAATCCACGCTCTGCGTTCGGATGCAACTGTCGAAACCTGCAACCTAACGAGGTAGTATTATACTAGCTTTCCCGTTATTGCGCCAATGATTTCCCCGTGAGGCGTGAAGCGTGAGGACTGGCCCACGTTTCACGACCGATTGGACAATTGGGGCGGGTTCGTGTAGAATAGATAGCACTTAGCGAACAGGAGGTTCAAATGGAGCCCCGAACACCGGAGGAGACCTATGGCCCCGCTTTGGAAAAGGCAGTCTGCGATCTGCAATCCCTCGACCCCTGGCTGGTGGCCTTGCGCAGCGACACCCAGTACACCCGGTTGACTGATGCCAGCAGCCAGATAGAAGTGAGGTTCTGGGGAAAAGACTACGTCGTCCGCTATCCTGAGATCACCGTGGAGGAGGCGGAGGCAGGCCAAGAGCCACCTATCGCCATTAAGATCCTCATCCTGCATTATCTCATCAACGCCGATGGCATCCCTCTCGCCGATTCGTGGATTGCCTTTCGCGAACTGCCTGACGGGCGGGTCTACGACGCGGCCTTTCATCGGAGAGCTAACCTTCGCCTGGCTCAGACTTTCGGCAGCGATCTGGAGGGCTTTGTCGCCGCCGCCAAATCTCTGGGTGGGGCGCGGTTGAACTATGGTGATGCGTCCTTTCTTTTTCCTATGTTCCCACGTCTCCGCTTGGCCGCTGTTCTCTACCTGGCGGACGAGGAATTTTCCGCCTCGGCCAATGTGCTCTTCGATGCAGCGGCGAGCCACTACCTGCCCACGGAAGATCTGGCCGTGCTGGGGGGGATGTTGGCCGGGCGACTGATCAAGGCTGGGAGAGGTCGGTGAGGCTAGAGGGGCCGCTGGTTGCAGGAACCTTTATCCAGCGGGATAATCGCTTCCGAGCTACAGTGGAGGTGAGAGGGCAGCAGGTATGGGCCCACGTTCCCAATTCGGGCCGGCTGGAGGAGCTTTTTGTGCCAGGGCGTTCACTGTTGCTGCGCCAGGTGAACCTGCCGCATCGCAAGACCAAATACGACCTGGCGCTCGTCGAGCTAGATCAGGGTTGGGTCTCCGTTGATGCGCGACTGCCCAACAAGCTGGTCCACGAAGCCATCGCCGCCGGCCAAATGTCGGAGTTCATCGGCTACGAGACCATCCGTCGGGAGGTCGCTTACGGTGCCAGCCGTCTGGATTTCGTGTTGGAGGACGACGAGCGGCGTTGCTTCATCGAAGTTAAGTCGGTGACGCTGGTGCGTGATGGAGTGGCTCTCTTTCCCGATGCTCCAACCCAGCGGGGACGGCGGCACGTGGGAGAGCTTGCCCAGGTGGTTCAGGAGGGGGAGCGTGCGGCCGTCGTGTTCGTAGTTCAGCGGGAGGGCGCCCTGATGTTCGCCCCCAACGACGAGGCCGATCCCGCCTTCAGGCAAACCTTGCGGGAGTCGGCCAGGGCTGGCGTGGAGGTTTATGCCTACGGGTGTCGAGTTAGCCGGAATGAGGTGGTACTGGATAGACCCATTCCGGTCGCTCTACAGGCGTCTTCGGACGGTATGGTCTATTCAAGAGGTGGCTGAAGTGGGGGTTGCCAAAACGAGCATTTTGTGGTATAATAGTATTAGAACAATACAGAAGGAGGTGAAACACAGTGGAACTGGAAGGCTATTGCGTTAAGTGCAGGGACAAGAAAATGATGAAAGATGCCAAGGAGGTGACAATGAAGAATGGCCGCTTGGCGGCCAAGGGAACTTGCCCCGACTGTGGTGCCGGAATGTTCAAGTTCCTACCCAAGAAGAAGTAGATGGATCTTCAAGGTCGCAATTCGAGTCGGTACTTGAGATAACCCGCGATAGGGCCTAGCCTAGCGGGTTATCTTTTGTGCCCTATGACTGTCTCACTAAAAGAAGGATGGTGGCGATTTGACAAATTGCCTCTTTTGAGGGATAATACTTGCTGCCATCATACATATAGGAGGTGATGCCAATGGACCACAGTAGTAGTAATAGCGCCGTAGCATCACCTCCCTTGGTGAGCTAGCTACGGCGCAAAGCAAGGGGCCTCTTCTCTCGATGAGGCCCTTTGTCTTTGCTCAAGTGAGGTCACGATGCCGGATTATCTGCCTGTTGGCAAGCTGGAGATGAATGACTTAAGACAGATCTTGGCCCGCTATGCTCAGGTCAACGAGCGGGTGGTGGTAGGCGCCCAGGTGGGCGAGGATGCTACGGTGATAGACTTTGGCGACCGTTATCTGGTGGCCAAAACCGATCCCATCACCTTCGCTACCGAGGAGATAGGCTGGTACGCCGTCAACGTCAACGCCAACGACGTGGCGGCCACCGGTGCCATCCCCCGGTGGTTCTTGGCCACGGTTCTCTTGCCTGCGGACAGTACCGATAGGGCCACGGTGGAGGGAATCTTCTCTCAGCTCTCCGATGCCTGCCGCCAGTTGGGGGTCTCCCTTTGCGGCGGCCACACCGAGATCACCTACGGCCTGGACCGACCCATCGTGGTCGGCCAGATGCTAGGCGAGGTAGAACCGGACAGGCTGGTGACCACTGCTGGAGCTCAGGTGGGAGACGACGTCATCCTCACCAAGGGCATCGCCATCGAGGCCACCGCCATCATTGCCCAGGAGAAGGCCGAGGAACTGGCCGGCAGGTATCCGGCGGATTTTATCGCCCGTTGCCAGGGTTTCCTCCACCAGCCGGGTATCAGCGTGGTGCGCGAAGCTCAGATCGCCACCGCTCACGCGCGGGTTCACGCCATGCACGATCCCACCGAGGGCGGGCTGGCCATGGGCCTGCGAGAAGTGGCTCAGGCAGCCGAGACGGGTCTGTTGATACACCAGGAACGGATCGAGGTTCTTCCGGAAACGAGTCTTCTTTGCGCCGACTATGGTCTCGATCCACTGGGGATTATTGCCTCAGGCTCGTTGCTCATCGTCTTGTCGCCGCACGACTCAGCGCGGGTCATTGTGAAGTTGGCGGAGGCAGGCATCGCAGCCACAGTCGTCGGCCAGGTTGTGGCCAGGGAGAAGGGGTTGAAATTGGTGGCTGGTGGGGTGACCAAAGACCTTCCCTATTTTGAAAGGGATGAGATCGCCAGGCTTTTCGAATAAACGTGTGAAACCACAAGAGCCCAGGGCAACCCTTGGGCTCTTGGCTTGGTAGCGCATAGGGGAATCGAACCCCTGTCTCTGCCTTGAGAGGGCAGTATCCTAGGCCCCTAGACGAATGCGCCTTGCCTTATGGCGAAAGTATTTTACCAACAAACAGGGCAAATGTCAAGTTGAAGATTGACAAGGGGAGTACACTGTGCTAGAATAGCCATATAGCTGGCGAGGTATTTCTAAAAAGCGAGGGTAGTGCTGTGACAGTAGAAATAGATGTCCAGAGGCTCTACACTGACCTGGGTGATATCAAGGAAATGTTGGGGGTAATGCAAAAAGCAATGAGCCAGTTAGCTGAGATGACTTCATTGCGTGTCCGGACGGAGCATCCACACATCGTGCGGATTGAGGGCGTATGCGGTGGGCGGCCGATCATCACCGGTACCCGGATCAGCGTCCGCACCATCGTCGAGCGGTTACGTCTGGGTGATTCGCCTGAGCAAATAGTGGAAAACTATCCGCCTTTGACACTGGCCCAGGTCTACGATGCGCTGAGCTATTATCACGAGCATAAATCCGAAATCGAGGCTGAGATAGCGGCTAATGAGGAGGCCCTGGCGTGGGTGACGGGGCGCAGCAGCGGGTGAAGCTCTATCTTGACCATGACATCAGCTATCGGATAGCTGAACAACTGCGCGCCCGAGGTCACGATGCCATCGGCGCTTGGGAGGTGGGGAATGTCGAACTGCCCGATCAGTCCCAGCTTGAGTATGCCGCTGACCAAGGGCGGGTGCTGGTGACCTGCAACACCCAGGACTTCGTGCCGCTCTACCTTGAGTGGTGGAATGCAGGTCGGCATCACAGTGGAATCATCACTTCGGAGCAGTTGGGGTTCGGTGAGATGCTGCGGAGGCTGCTTCGTTTTCTTGAGACCGTCACCGCTATGGAAATGCGAGATATAATCCGCAACCTAGCTGAGTTCAAAGGGTTTCAATAGCCATAGTTAGCAGGATGCTGGAGCTTGGCTTTCACGAAGCAACCTGATATAGCAGATAGCGTTCCCGAACACGACGCCGGCCAAGGCCGCGCCCTTGTGTGCCCTGAGGTTGGCGTTTTTGCATGAGAAGATGCAGCCCAGTTCGTCAATATGCTCTATTCACTGAGGAGAGCGAAATGCCCCAAGTGGTTGCTTTAGGTGACATAAATATAGACGTTATCTCCCACATTCATCACTATCCTCAGAAAGGTGGAGAGGGTCTGGCTGAGGAAGGGCACGTCTATTGCGGGGGTTCGGCTGCCAACACGGCTGTCGTTCTGGGCCGCTTCGGCGTGGACGTGGGCATCATCGGACGGGTGGGAGAGGACGTGTTAGCGCCACTGGCCCTCGCAGCTCTGGCCGAGGCGGGGGTGGATGGGCGCTGCATTCAGCGGGACCCCCAGGCCATGACGGGCATCATCCTCGTCGCCGTCACCCCCGATGGCGAGCGCACCATGTTCGGCTGCCGAGGGGCCAACGTCCGCACGGATCCCGCGCTGCTCGACGAAGACTACATCGCCCAGGCTCGCATCTTTCATCTCTCTGGGTACACCCTTCTGCAGGTTCCCCAGCGGGACGCTGCCCTGCGGGCCCTGGATGTGGCCTGCCAGGCGGGTCTCACGGTGACGGCGGATCTGGGGCTGGAGGCGGTGATGCGGGTCACCGACCAGGTCAAAGCGATTTTGCCCAAGGTGGACATCCTTTTCCCCAATCAGGCTGAGGCAGAGTACTTGACGGGCCGTCGGGATACCGAGGGGGCCATAGCGTCCCTGCTGGACCATGGCGTGAGAGTGGTGGCCCTCAAGCTGGGTAAGCGCGGCTGTGCCATAGGCAGTGGCGAGGGGACGTTCACAGTCCCTGGTTTCGCCGTACCCACAGTGGACACGACCGGTGCCGGAGATAGCTTCGATGCCGGGCTTATCCTGGGAAGGTTGGAGGGCTGGGGCTGGCGGGAGTCGGCCTTGCTGGCCGATGCCCTGGGCGCGTTGACGGCCACGGTCGAAGGCGCCGGCACTTCTCTGGCGGAGCGAGGAGAAGTCCGAGCCTTTCTGGAAGCGCATCTGGATCAGCCATCGTGGCAGGATTGGCGGGAAGAGCTTGGGTTTCTCATTGATTTCCTTAGTTCCCCCAAGTTTCCCTGAGTTCCTACGAGCAGTTGCAGGAGGTGTGAAAGATGACTGCGAAATGGAAAGACAGGCTGGACAGCCTGCGGTTGAAATCACTGAAAGAGATGTTTGGAGTGGAGAAACCCATCATCGGCATGGTGCATCTTCTTCCATTGCCTGGCTCGCCGGGCTATGATTTCTATGGCATGGAGGCCGTCATTGAGCACGCTCTGCAGGATGCGGAGGCCCTCATCAGCGGGGGCGTTGACGGGCTGATGATGGAGAACATGTGGGACCTCCCTTACTACGTGGGCATGGACGTGCCACCTGAGGAGATGACGGCCCAGGCCGTGGCCGCACGAGCGGTGGTCGAGGCGGTGGATGTGCCGGTGGGCATCAATGTCATCCACAACGGCGGGCGGGCGACGTTGTCCATCGCTGTGGCTGCGGGGGCGGACTTCATCCGCGTTTGCCTCCTCACCGGAGCCAGGGTGTGGGACACGGGGGAGTTCGACCGCGGCTGCGCTGCTGAATTGCTACGCTGGCGCAAGACCCTGGGGGCGGAGCACGTCAAGCTCTTCGCCGACGTGGACAAGAAGCACTCGGTGGCCTTCCCCGGCATTGACCTGGCCACCCACATCGAGTGGACCGAGTTCTACTTGGCCGATGCCCTCATCGTCTCCGGCAAGATGACGGGCGCCGCGCCGGAGCTGGAGAAGGTGAGGCGAGCCAGGGAGCTGACCACTCGTCCCATCCTCATGGGCAGCGGCACCACCGCCGACAACATCGCCCAGTTCCTCCAGTACGCCGATGGGGCCATCGTTGGCACCGCCCTCAAGGTGGACGGCGTCGCCGAGAATCCGGTGGATGTGGAGAGGGTGAAGATGTATATGGAGGCGGTAGAGGCGATGAGGTGAGCTTGTTGACCGTCAAGCTGGAAAGTGGTATAATCGCAAGTGAAGATAGCTTTGATGAGCACTGAAGCTGGATTGCCAAAGCAACTCGAGTTAGGGGAGCAGGTCGCTCAGCAGATGGATACCCTGTGGCAAAAGAGCGTCCAGGATATAGACAAGGGCATGGTCAGGGAGCACGCTGCGACGCTGGTGGAAGACCATGTGGGCGAACTCAAGCTGGTCAATCCGGTGGAAGGGACCAGCAACAGCGTCGAGCCTAACTTGGATATCACCGAGGATGAGGAGTTCGTCGGGACTTTCCATACTCATCCCCATGAGGGCGGGATAGTGACAGCCTTCAGTGATCAGGACATTGCTTCAGCATTGGAAACGCAGGAGAACGTCAGCCTGGTTCGCAGTGGAGATGATACATACGCCCTGGTACGAACTGACTTGACACCGGAGGCGGTAGATGCCAACGAACTCCGGGAGGCATTCGACCAAGAAATGCTCAGGCACATGGATGATCCAAACGTCTCATTCTCGGAGGCTGTGTATCTTACCAATATCGAGATGTGTCGCCGCTATGGACTGGCTTTCTGCAAAGGGAAGGGCGGCAGTCTCACGGAGGTGTATAGACCATGAGCCAGACCAGAATGATTGACGATAGCCATTTGTGGGAACTGCTGGATGAGTGGAAGCGACGACGCCGCGCATTCGGCATCCCAGAGTCTCGAACTGACCTGGCTGCCATAGACCTGGAGGTTCAGCGGCGGCAGTTGCAGCAAAAAGGGGAGGGCGCAATACCCCGCAGAGTGGGACATAGAGCAGCCTTCACCAGTACCAACCCTCGTCTGGATTTCGAGTTTCTCTATCCCGCGGCCTGGGAGGTGAAAGAGTTTGACCGAGATGGTCATAGCGAGGTCTTTATCCTGGGGCCCAGAAACCGGGATGACACCTTCAGCTTGACCATAACCGTTCACGTCTTCCCCGCCTGGGAACGAAAAGGCAAGTTCGCCACAGTCGCAGAAGTGGTGGAGGATTATCTGGGGAAAAACCGCCAACTATCGGACTTCCGCGAGATCTCCCGTGCTTGGGGCGCTCTCGTCGGTGCCGATGCCATAGAGATCGAGATTGGCTACACCATGTCCTTGCCGCTTAACAACCTGAATGCCAAAGACACAGTCATCATGGAGAGGAGAATCATCTTCAAGAAGGGCTCTCAGTTCTATGAGCTGATCTACACCGCCGTCGTCGAAGATTACTATACCTATCTGGCATTGTTCGAGGATGCAGTGAAGACTTTCAAGTTTCGGGAGGAAAGGGAACAGGCGAGGGTTTTCCAGCCTTTGGTGACGCTCACGCCGACCTATGCCGTGCGCGAGGAGTCGGAGAAATACGAAACAGAATAAGGGCCTCAGGCCCTTTTTCTTTTTGCCGAATTGATGTATACTTATGGTCGAACATGAATCAAGATCACATCCGTAATTTCTGCATCATCGCCCACATAGATCACGGCAAGTCCACCCTGGCCGACCGCCTGCTGGAGCGCACGGGCACCATCAGTGCCCGGGAGATGAAGGCGCAGGTGTTGGATAGCATGGATCTGGAGAGGGAGAAGGGTGTTACCATCAAGGCCTCGGCGGTGCGCATGATGTATCAGCACGGGAACGGTGAGGAATACGAGCTGAACCTCATTGATACCCCCGGCCACGTGGATTTCACCTATGAGGTCTCCCGCGCCCTGGCAGCTTGCGAAGGGGCTATCCTGGTGGTGGATGCGGCCCAGGGCATCCAGGCCCAAACCCTGGCCAACCTGTACCTGGCCCTGGATCAAGATCTGGAGATCGTGCCCGTCATCAACAAGATTGATCTGGACATGGCTTACCCCGATGAGGTGGCCCAGGAGATGGAGGAGTTGCTCGGGGTGCCTGCTGACCAGGTGGTCCGTACCTCGGCCAAGGAGGGCATCGGCATCGAGGAAGTGCTGAAAGCCATCGTGGAGCGAATCCCTCCCCCATCAGGCCAGGCAGAGAAACCCCTGAGAGCCTTGATCTTCGATTCGCACTACGATACCTACAAGGGCGTGGTGGCCTACGTGCGTCTGATGGATGGCGATCTGGCTCAGGGACGGGAGTTGATGCTCATGTCCAATAAGAAGATCATCGAGCCTCTGGACGTGGGGAGCTTCCGGCCCGGCATGGTCTCTGTGAAAGGATTGACGGCCGGCCAGGTGGGATACGTGGCCACCGGACTCAAAAACATGCGGGACTGCTCGGTGGGTGATACCGTGACCCTGGCTCAGAACCCCGCTGAGAAGCCTCTCCCCGGCTATCGTCCGGCCAAACCCATGGTCTTCGCCGGCCTGTATCCCGTGGAGCCTGAGGACTACGGCCTGCTGAAAGATGCTCTGGAGAAGCTGCGGCTCAACGATGCCTCGCTGATTTATCAGCCCGAAACCTCCCAGGCTCTCAACCTGGGCTTTCGCTGTGGTTTCCTGGGGCTCTTTCACATGGAAATCGTCCAGGAGCGCCTGGAGCGGGAGTACGATCTGGAGCTCCTGACCACCGCTCCCAGCGTCGAGTACCACGTCGTCACCCGACAGGGAGAGACGGTGATCGTCAAGGGAGCGGCTGACCTGCCTCCCGAAGGAGAAATCGCGGAGATCCACGAGCCCTGGATGGACATCCAGATTTGGGCCCCGGCCGAGTACATCGGGCCGGTCATGGAACTGGTGACCAGCCGGCGAGGAGAGGTGGTTCGGGTGGACTACCTGGATCAACAACGGCTGTTCCTGGCCTACAAGATGCCCCTCGCTGAACTGATCGTTGATTTCTACGACCGGCTCAAGTCCATCACTCGCGGCTATGCCTCGCTGGACTATTCCTTCGCCGAGTATCGCCCCGGCGATTTGGTCAAGCTGGACATTCTGGTCAACAAGGAGGCGGTGGATGCCCTCTCCCTCATCGTCCACCGCGACCAGGCATATTCCGTAGGCAATGCCTTGACAAAGAGACTGAAAGACGTCATCCCCCGCCAGCTCTTCCCCGTGCCCATCCAGGCTTCCGTTGGCAAGCGGGTCATCGCGCGGGAGACAGTCAAGGCGTTGCGGAAGAACGTTCTGGCCAAGTGCTACGGCGGCGACGTAACCCGCAAGCGCAAGCTGCTGCAAAAGCAGAAAGAGGGCAAGAAGCGCCTCAAGCGCATCGGAAACGTGGAGATACCCCAGGAGGCGTTCATGGCGGTGCTGAAGCTAGAGAAATAACATTAGGAGCAACATAATGTGGCAAGAATACCTTTTTCCTTCCTCAGTAGAAGAAGCGCTGGCTATGCTGGCTGAGCGCGAGGGGCGGGCACGCCTGGTGGCTGGCGGCACTGACCTGACCATCGAGTTGACCGAGGGGCGGCGGGCTGCTGACTGCCTGGTGGACATCACTCGCATTCCGGAGTTGGGCAAGATAGCGCTGGAAGATGGGATGATCGTCCTGGGGGCCAACGTGACCCACCGCCAGGCCAGCGAATTGCCGCTGATCCGAGAGCGGGCTGCGGTGCTGGCCCAGGCCTGTCACGCCGTAGGCTCGCTGCAAATCCGCAACGTGGCCACGCTGGGAGGCAACGTGGTCAACGCCATGCCCGCCGCCGACGGCACTACCGCCCTGCTGGCACTGGAGGCCGAGGCGGAGATCGCCGACGGGACTGGGCGGAAGTGGGTGCCGCTGGCAGACCTCTTTGCCGGGCCGGGTGTTTCCAGGGCGGACAGCACCAGAGAGATGCTGACCGCTTTTCGCTTTCGGGCTTTGGGCAAGCGGCAGGGTTCAGCCCTGGAGCGCATTGCCCGCCGCCGCGCGCTGGCCCTGCCCATCCTCATCTGCGCCGTGGTCGTCACCCTGAGCGAGGATGGCAAAGCATTTGAGTCCGCGCGCATCGCCCTGGGGCCCGTGTCGCCGGTCCCCTCCCGCGCATCCCAGGCCGAGGAGAGCCTGCGCGGTTCACCGACCAGCCTGGAGGCGATGGCCAGGGCCGGGGAGATTGCCATGCAGGAGTCGCATCCCCGCTCCAGTCTCCTGCGAGCCTCCAGGGAGTACCGCGAGGAGGTTATCAAAGTGCTGGTGCGCCGAGGGCTGGAGCGAGCCGTGCAGGGAGCACTCTAACCCAATACCCAAATCTGTGGAGGTCAACCATCATGTATCCTTTGACGATGACATTGAACGGCGAATCTGTGACCGTGGAGGTCGAGCCTTTTGAGTTGCTGGGGGATGTGTTGCGCGACAAGTTGGGTCTCACGGGCACCAAGATTGGCTGCAACGAGGGCGAGTGCGGGGCCTGCACGGTGATCATGGATGGCCAGGCGGTGCTTTCCTGTCTGCTGCCAGCCATGAAGGCCCACGGTCGTGAGGTGGTGACCATTGAGGGCCTGAGTCACGACGACGAACTGCATCCCTTGCAGCAGGCTTTTATCGAGAAAGGGGCTGTGCAGTGCGGCTACTGCACGCCGGGCATGATCATGTCTGCCAAAGCCCTCTTGGATGAGAATCCCAGCCCCAGCCCCGACGAGATCGAGGAGGCCATTGCCGGCAACCTCTGTCGCTGCACGGGCTACCTTCAGATCGTCGAGGCGGTTGAGGCTGCGGTCGCGTCGCGCTAGTCAGAAGCTTCCCCTCACCCCTGCCCTCTCCCCAAAGGGGCGAGGGTAGAACGTTTCTGCTCCTGCGGATGGCGCACCGGGTCATGGAAGACTTGCAATGATGCCTTGCTGGCGCTTTTTTTAGGAGACGGACTATGAGTGATCCCATTCGTGTCTTGTACGTGGACGACTATGCCCTGGACCGCCAGTTGGTGCGCGATGTCCTGAAGAGGGAGTACGGCGGCCTTCGCCTCACGGAGGCTGCCTCTCGCCAGGAGTTCGAGACACGGCTGGCGGAGGGCAACTTTGACCTGGTGCTGAGCGATTTCAACATCCTGGGCTTTGAAGGGCTGGAGGTAATTGACGCCGTCCACGCCAAAGACCCGCGCGTGCCGGTGGTGATGGTCACTGGCACTGGCTCACAGGAAGTGGCTGTGGAAGCCATGAAGCGCGGCGCGGCCGACTACGTGATCAAAAGCCCGGAGCGTATCCAGCGGCTGCCACATACCATCCAGGCGGTCATGGAGAAGAAGCATCTGGAGGATGAGCGCTTGAAGGCGGAAGAGGCACTGCGGGAATCCAAGCAACTGCTGGAGAGGATGTTTGCCAGCCTGCGTGACGCTGTGTTCATCATTGACGCCGCCACGACTAAGATCCTGGACTGCAACCC